>JAJXTA010000678.1 GCA_021784265.1 bacterium
CGCCGTCCCTGGCGCTAGTGGTCGAGCGGCCGGACCTGTATCGCATCGTGTGCAACGGGCGCGAGGTGGGCGCGACCAAGGATGCGTGGTGGCTGGATCGTGCCTTTGGCAAAGTGGACCTCGGCAAGGTGGCTCGCGTGGGCGAGAACCGAGTCACTCTCCGGGCCGCCCCCTTTACGCTCCTGCACGAGATCGAGCCGGCCTATTTGTTGGGCGATTTTACCCTGCGGCCCGGGTCCCGGGGCTTCGTCGTGGCGGCCGCGCGTCCCCTGGCGCTCGGCCCGTGGAACCAGCAAGGGCAACCGTTCTACGGCGCGGGCGTGGCTTACACCGAACGGTTTCAGGTGGGGGCGGCCCAACGCTACTTGATCGCGGTGCCGGCCTGGTACGGCAGCGTGGCGGAGGTGCTGGTCAACGGTCATTCCAACGGCTACTTGGTGGCGCCGCCGTGGGAGGTTGACGTCACCCGCTTCCTGCATCGGGGCGAGAACCAGGTCCAGGTGGTGGTGCTCGGCACGTTAAAGAACACGTTGGGACCCCACCACGGGCATCCGGCCCACGGCTCCGCGTGGCCGGGGGCCTTCCAAGTTGGGCCGCATCCCGGACCGCCCCCTGGCGCCGAGTATGACACCATCGGCTACGGCCTGTTCGAACCCTTCGTCCTTCACCAGGTCACCCTCGAGGCGGACCGTTCGGCCGCGGCTCCATCCGAACCGGCGCGCGCGGCGAGGTAGGCCACGGAGCCCAAGCCTCGCCCCGTCGGCTTCCTGTCTGCCTAACCCCTCCGGGGCGGGGAGGGCGTTGCCCCGGACACGCGCACCCCGGTGCGGTCGGTGCCGGTCGGCCGCTATACAAATCGACGCTCGGCGGTGTCCTTGTGGTGATGGCGCGTACGAACCGAGTGCTGGCCTGAGGGCCCCGGATACGCAACCGGTTGTGACGGTGAGCACGGTCTGGGTTCATCTGGTCAGGTGCGAGTTGGCGGTGGCGGCCCGAGGTCGTGCCACCCATCGCCGACGAAGCCGGGTCACGGTCGCCCTGGTGGCTAGTGTGGTCTGGCTGGTGGGGGCCCCGCGTGCCCGCTTGTCGTGGCCCGAGCGGGGTCATTTGGCGTTCGTGGCTCTCGCGATGGTCTCGGTCCTGGCTTGTGGCCTGGCCGGGGTGCGCCATACCGCGGGTTGGCAAGCGGAGTGGGAGCAGACGGGCATGTTGCCTTCGCTGCGCCAAGCCAACCTGCGTCCGCTGGAGACCATGGGTGGGGTCTTGGCCGCCAAGGCGCTGCTCGCGCTGACCGAGCTGCTCCCGCTCGCGCCGGTCGCCGTCTTGTTGCTCGTTCTCAGCGGACCGTCGGTCGGGGAGCTGTTGCGGGTGGGCCTGCTCCTGGTCACCACCCTGTTGGCGTCGCTGGCTGTCGGATTGCTCGGCGGCTCGCTGGGTCGCGGCCGGCGGCGCTGGGCGAACCGCACCCTCTGGCTTTTGGGGGCCTGGTTGGTGTGGCTGCCCGCGGCGGGCGTCGCTTGGGACCGGCTCGGAGGATGTGCCGGGGTCCACCCTTGGCTGCTGGCGGCCAGTCCGCTGGCCGCCTGCTCCGCCGCGCTGGACGGCCCAGCTGGCGGCGATAGCCACAACTTCCGGCGGTCGGTGGGACTATGCCTCGGGGTCGGGCTCGTCGCGTTCGCCGGGGCCTGCGGGCGGAGTCGGGGCCATTGGGGCGGTTGGCCTCCGTCGTCGCGGGCGGAGGCCGCCTCGCCGGTCGGGTCCCGGCTCGCCGGCACCGGCGGCGCCGCGGCTCGCGCGGAGCGAACTCCGCTCTGGGTGATCGCGCCGGTCGCGCTCGCAGCCCTGAGCGTGTTCGTCTTGGCCCTGGGGAGTCCGCATTCGGCCGACCTGGCCTGGGCCTGCGGGGCGCTGTACACGGCGCATCTGAGCGGCAAAGTTCTCCTGGCCTGGGAGGCTAATCTGGCGCTGCGTGAGCGGCGGAGCAGCGGGGCGTTGCTGGTCGAACTGACGACACCATTGTCCGCAGCGGAGTTGCTGGCCGGAACGCATCGGGTACTCGAGGCGCGGTTTCGTCCGCCGCTCGGTCTGCTGGCGCTGACCAATGCCGCCGCCCTGGTGGCGCTCAGCCTGCGGACCCCGCGGGGCCTCGGGCCGGAGGGGTGTCTGGCCCTGGCCCTGGGGCTGGGCCTGGGCCTCGTTCAAACCTTTCTCGATGCTCCGGCGTTGGCCTGGTTCGGGATGAGCGCCGGTTTGCGCGCCGGCTCCGCCCTGGCGGGCTTGGGCGCGACGCTCGGGACGGTGGTCTTGCTTCCCTGGACGGGCCTCGCCGCGCTCGGGACCCTGAATGCGGGCAACTATTTCACCAATAATGAGGTCGTGGCCTATGCTCTCTGCTGGGGGTTCCTCGGGGGCGCCCTGAGCCTCGGGGTGGGGGTCGCCGCCCGGGATCGGTTGACCCGTGACCTGCGGCTGCTGGCCGCCGGCTGAGCCCCCTCAGCCTAGCCCTGCGCCGTCGCGGACGCGGTCTTTTCAGCGTGGCTTCTCGCTTGAATTCGCCCCAGGACACAGGCAGTTTGCCGACGCATGAGAGTTGTTTTCGCGGCGTGGTTGGTCGCCGGCGCACTCGGTGCGGCGCTGACCGCCGAGCCTGCCCCGCGCCTGCCGCACCGGGAGCTCTACGGGCGGGATTACGTGGATTTGGCCGCCTGGGCGCGCGCCAACCGCCTCGTGATGCAGTGGGAACGTGTGACAGGGGACGTGCGCCTGACCAACCGTTGGACCAAGCTCGCCTTTACCATCGATTCCCGGCGCGCCGAGGTGAACCGGGTCCGGGCTTGGCTCTCGGCGCCGATTACCCCGCGCGACCAGGGGGCTTACATCGCCTCGGTGGACCTCCAAACCTTGCTCGGTCCGGTCTTGGCCCCCTCGCGTAATGCCCCGGGGCAGCGGGTCCGAACCATCGTGTTGGACCCCGGGCACGGGGGGAAGGACCCGGGGAATCAGGTCGGCCATGAACAAGAGAAGCGGGAGACGCTCCTCTTGGCCCAGGAGGCGCAG
>JAJXTA010000679.1 GCA_021784265.1 bacterium
GCGCTTGGCGATCTGCTCCTCGATGAGGCGGACGAGTTTCTTGTAGGGGGCCCAGAAGGCCTGGCGGATGCTGATGGGGTTGTCGATGATCTTGGTGATGGTGGCGTCCCAGTCATGGCCGAGCCGATCGTAGAAGATGCCGTTGCGCCCGACCATGAGGTTATCCGAATCACCGTCGGTGAAGGCGGCGACAATCTGGAGCTTGTCGGGGACGCCCGGGCGGGCGCATTCGCAGTAAACGAGGCAGGTACCCGCCAGGCCCGCCATGGCGGCGTGGCGGTTGGCGTCGGCCACCCGCAGGCAAAGGTCGCAACTGCGCTGGTCCAGGAAGAGGGTGCCGGCCTGAAAGATGGCCTTGTCGCGTCGGCTGTAGAAATCGTGGAACGAGACGTAGTTGTTGAGGAGCTTGTAAAGGTCGCGGTGGTACCGCACCAGCTTCTTGACTTCGGCGATGGCGTTGGCCTCGGGTTCGAGCGACCGGTCTTTGGCGATGAGGGCCGCGATGGCCGTTTGGCCTGGCCCCGCGAGGATCTCCCGGACGCGGGCCAAACCGAGCTTCTCGACTTTGGCGCCGGCCTTTTCCCCGACCCAGGCTTGGTAGGGGGCCAGGCGCTGCAGCAGCTCGGCCCAGTCCGCCTCGCTGAGGGCCGACCGCGCGCCCAGCAATGGGGTCACCAGCTCGTGGCGGAATCGGGCGAGGGCCTCGGCCCAGGCAGGGTTCACCGGGCCCTCCAACGGCAGGGGCAGCCCCACCTCGATGCGGGCCAGGGGAAAGGCCGCCAGTGCCGGGGCGCGCGGGGAAAGGTCCTGGGCGTTCAAGGCCAGGTAGTCCTTCTCCTCGCGGTTTAGGGGCAGGACCGCACGCGGATCAAACACCGCCAGACGGCAGCGGGTGAAGTAATCCTCGATCTTGGCGGCCACCGCCGTGAGCGTGGCGACCGCCGCCGGGGTCTCCCCGCCCAAAGGCAGGAGGCGGGCGTCACCTTCGGCCTTCCGCCACCAAGCGGCATAGGCGGTGGCTTCGGCGAAGAAGGCTTCAACCTGCGCCTGGCCAACCCCGGGTTTGCCGCTCCGGTCGATCGGGCAGTCGCCGCAACTCATGATCTCGGTGATGAGGGTCTGAACTGCCGGGTCGGTGGCCGCGTCCGGGGGGATGATGCCGTCGCCGTTGAAGTGCGTCTGGGCGAAGATCCGGTCGGAATCGGTGGTGTCTTCGAGCGAGATCTCGCGGGCGTCGGGCTTGCCGAGGTTAACCAGGATCTGGCGGGCCGAAGCCAAGAGTTGCTGCCCCGCGGGCGTCTGGTCGTTGATCGCCTCCAGGCGGAGTGTGGCCGAGCCTTTCAGGAGGTCGTCCGGGTGGCGCAACAGGGCGCAGGCCCATTGCGTCGCCGCCACGATCTCCGGGGCCCGGATGCGTCCGTCTTTATCCGTATCGATGAGGTCCAGCGTGGCGGGGTCGAATTCCAGCCCCCGGGTGGGGCAGCTCAAGGCGATCCAGAGTTTCTGGTCCAATTGGTTTAGGGCCGCCAGGTCCGTTCCCCGGTCGAGCCGCACCTGGTCGAAGCCGCCGGCGCGAAAGAAGCGCCAGCGATGCGGCTCTGGAGTAGGTGAACTCATTGAATCGACGTGGAATTCTGATTGATCAGGTTTCGGTCCATCTCCCCACTGGCCGACCGGGGTGACGACGCGCGGGCCACTCTAAGCTGAATTATCGGGGCCGCAACTCCTTTGCCGCCGGCCCCGCCTCCCGCCCCGGCGTCCCTTCGTCGCTTTGACCGCGCGCTCGCGCCTTAGAATTGGCCCAGATTCACCACCCCCATGACCTCATCCCCCATCGCGATCCCATAGACCTTCTGGCGGTTGAGGAACGTCACGACGCTCGGCTCGAGGTACACACTGGCCACCGCCGCCAGCAGGGTCTTGCCGCCCAGCTCCGGAAAGAACTCCGGGAACCGGCTGAGCTTCTCCCGATACTCAATCACCTTGGCCGGATCAATCCGGTGCTTGGCCTCGACCACCAACACCTTCGTGGGGCCGACGGCTAACAAGTCCACTTCCATCGATTCACCGGGCTGGACGGGGTGCCTCCGCCGTACCCTGATCGCACTGCTCTGGGCCTCCTCGTCTTCGAAGACAGCCTGCGCCAGCAGGAAATCACGCGGGGCCACCATGTCCTCGATCAGGGTGCCCCTGCTATCAGAAAGCTCTGCCAGCCGCCGGTTGAAATCCTTGCGATCCTGCTCGGCCCGCTGGCGATCCCGCTCTTCGCGCAGACGGTCCTCGTCTATGCGTCGGCGCTCTTGGTCGGCCTGTTTCTGCAGTTCGAGCAAGTGGCGACGGTCTTCGTCGGCAAGGCGGCGACGGTCCTCGTCGGCGCGGGTGCGGTCCTGGTGGGCTTGCGCCTGCAGCTCGGCCAGACGCTGGCGGTCCTGGTTGGCCTCTTCCTGCAATCGCAGCCAGCGTTGCCGGTCCGCCTCGGCCCGGGCCTGGAACTCGGCCCATCGGCGGTTGGCAAGCGCGGTGCTGGCCTGGGCTTCGATGGCAAGCTGGGTGGTCTGCTCGATGAATCGGGCCAGGGTCACTTCCAAGTTGACGACACGCTCTTCCGTCACCATGGACGTAGTTTACGCCGCACCATCCACGGGTCAAGGCGAAGTCCTCCCGCCGGAGCCAAGCTCGCGGGCCGTGACCCGCACCTCGCCCCCGCCGGGTTCAAGTGATAGCAGAAAGCGGCGGATTTCCTGGAGCCGAGCCAGCGCTTGTTTCTTGGTGAGCCGTGGGAAACGATCCGCCGCCATAACGAAATCCCCCAGGCGCGTCACCATCAGCCGGTCTTGGCGGGTCTCGAGGGCGGTGACCCCCCGCCCGGCCGCGAGGAGCCGGAGCGCCGCCACCTGGAAGAGGAGGCTGACCGCCGTTGGCAACGGCCCGAAGCGATCCCGCAATTCCGCCCGCAAGCGCTCCAGCTCTTCCTCGGTGGTCGCCTGGCCCAGTTTCCGATAGACTTCGATGCGTTGTTGGGGCTCGGCGATATAAGCAACGGACAGCCCGACCCGG
>JAJXTA010000680.1 GCA_021784265.1 bacterium
TTGGCGGACTTCTTGGGCGATGGCAACCTGGAGATCGTCATCCCGAGCTGGCAGGCGCAGATGCTGCACCTGCTCTTGCCCGACGGGTTCGAAGTGCCCGGCTGGCCCGTCACTCAAGTCGGCGCCTTGTTCGGCAAGGGCTACGTGACCGTGGGTGATATCGACCAGGATGGGGTCCCCGACGTGATCATGGTCGCCCCGGGCCAGATGTTGGTGACGATGCTGACGGGCAGCACCGCCCGGCTGGGCGGGGTGCGCGCGTGGAACGCCGCGGGCCAACGCCTGAACCTGAATCCCAACCCTGCCCTCAGCGCGTTGTTCATGGAGACCGGGGGCGGGAGCAGCCGCCTCAAGGCGTGGCCAGTGACCCTGACGGACTTGGATAACAACGGCAAACTGGACCTGGTGGCCAGCACCATCGACGATTTGGCCTACTCGCCAAACGTGCCCCACAGCAGCCGCAAAAACCGCTACAGCCTCTATGCCTGGGAACTGGACGCGCCTTACAACGCCACCAACATGCCGTGGCCGATGTTCCAACATGACCCCCAGCACACCGGTTACCTCCCGCAGCCCACGCACACCAATCTGCCGCCGGTGGTGCTGGCGATGCCCAGCCAGACCATCGCCCCTGGGGGCGCGTTCGTCCCGATCGAGTTGGACCGCTACGTCGTCGATTCCAACGTGCCGCCCGCGGACCTCACCTGGACCGCCCAAGGCAACCAACAGCTCCGCGTGCTCATCGATGCCAGCCACGTGGCCACTGTCTTGCCACCGACCTTGACCTGGACCGGCCAGGAGACCCTCCAGTTCACCGTGCGTGACCCGAGCGGATTGTCGGCCTCCACGTCGGCGGTGTATGCCGTCCAAGCCGGTTATGCCGCCCCGGTGGCGACGACGGATCACGCGGTGACGCCCGAAAGCACCCCGGTGACCATTGAGGTGCTGGCCAATGACAGCGACCCACGAGGCCTTTCCCTGAGCGTCCTCCAGTTCAGCCGCCCACTGAACGGCGCCGTGGTCGCAGGCGCCGGCGGGGTCCTGATCTACACGCCCACCCCCTATTTCCACGGACAGGACAGTTTCACCTACACCATCACCGACGGCCAGGGTGGCTTGGCCACGGGTTGGGTGTTGGTCGAGGTCACTCGGGTCGAGCATCCGGCAGTGGCCACCGATGACTACGCGATCACGACCGAGGATGTCCCCGTGGTGATTGATGTTCTGGCCAACGACTTCGACCGGGATGGGGACCCCGTCACGCTCGTCAGCTTCACCCAACCGGCCAACGGCAGCGTCTCGCTGACCAACGCCACCGAGTTGCTCTACGCCCCGAACCCCAATTATCACGGGCTGGATCAGTTCACCTACGCCATCACCGACGGCCACCTCGGGCCGAGCCAAGCGACCGTCACCGTCATGGTCAAGCCCATCAACACCCCGCCGGTCGTTCACGACCAAGCCTTCGTCCTGAACCGGAACACGTCGGTGGACGTGCCCTTCCAGGCCACCGATCCGGATGGGGACTCCATCACCTTTGAGGTGGTGCGGGGCCCCAGCCACGGGAGCCTGTGGAATTACCCCACCCTCGCCACCTACTACCCCAACCAGGGTTACTTTGGCCAAGACAGCTTCACGTACCAAGCCAGCGATGGCGAACTGACCAGCGGCATCGCCACCGTCCATCTCCAGGTCCTGGACGTGAACAACCCGCCCCAGACGCAAGACCAGACCGTGCTGGCCCGCGAGGGCCGTCCGCGGATGATCACCCTCAGCGCCACCGACCCGGACGGGCGGGCCGTCAGCTTCCAGATCGTGAGCTTCCCCACCCACGGCAGCCTGGCGGGGACAGGGACGAATTACCTGTATGCGCCCGTCCCGGGGTTCCTCGGCGTGGATCGGTTTACCTACCTGGCCAACGACGGTGAAGCGAACAGTCCGCTCACCACCGTCACGATCCAAGTGACGGATACCAACACCCCCCCGGTCGCCCATGACTCGACGGTGCAAATCTTGCCCAACACCCCAACCCTCATCTTCCCGCAGGCCTCCGACCTGGAGGGGGATCCCTTGACCTACACCGTGCTCACCCCGCCGGACTTTGGCCGGCTGACGGGGACGCCGCCGAACCTGCTCTATACGCCCGCCAGCAATTACGTGGGGCTGGACCAGTTCACCTTCACAGCCAATGACGGGGAATATGACAGCGCCAGCGGGACGGTGACCCTGGATGTCGATCTTCCCAACGACGTGCCGTCGGCCAAGTATCAGTCGGTCACCGTGCTGGCCGACGTGCCGACCGCCGTGGCCTTGGATGTGACCGATCCGGACGGCGATCTCCTCCAGTGTGCCATCCTGAACGGTCCCCGCCATGGCCGGGTGTTCGGTCTGGGCACGCATTACACCTATGTCCCCGCCCTCGGCTATCTCGGGCTGGATAGCTTCACCTACAAGGCCTGGGACGGGCGGGCCTACAGCCCGACGACCACCGTGACCCTCACGGTCCAAACGGCGCCCCCGCCGCCGGCCCCGGCCTTCGTCAATATCTTGCCGCTGGGCGGCGGCCAGCTCCGCCTGAGCCTCCTGACCCCCTCGACGAACCACGTCCGGCTCCAAACCTCAACCAACCTGACCGACTGGGAGAACTTGACCACGCTCCAGCCGGCGGGGACCTCGACGGTCTTTCTGCAAACCAACTTCCCGACGCTGCCCCGCCTTTTCTACCGGGCCCTCCAGCCCTAGGCGGTTCTCCTTGAAACCGCCCCGGGCGGCAGCCTAAGGTCGTTTTGCCAGATGCCATACCGAGCTTGGTTTCAATGTATCAATCCGGAGTGTCGCGCGGTCTATCCGCTCAACACGATCATTTATCATTGCCGGGCCTGCCACGCCCTGCTGGAGGTGCAGCACGACGCCGCGGCCTTGGGCCGGGTGGACGGCAAAGGGTGGATGAAGCTCTTCGAGGAGCGCTATAAGAGCACCCAATGGCCCTACGGATCGGGGGTGTGGGGCAAGAAGGAATGGGTCCTGCCAGAGCTTGCGAGCGAGAACATCGTT
>JAJXTA010000014.1 GCA_021784265.1 bacterium
GACTTCGGGCACGGCCCCGCTGACGGTCCAATTCACCGACACCTCGACGGGAAGCCTCAGCGCCTGGGATTGGAACTTCGGGGATAATACGGCGCATAGCGCGAGCCAGAATCCAAGCCACACTTACACCAACGCCAGCAACTACACCGTGACGCTCACGGTCACCGGCAGCGGTGGCACCAACAGTAAGAGCGGAACCATCCAGGCGACCGATGGGCCGCCGCCACCACCGCCGGCGCCAGTGGCCAATTTCAGCGCCAGCCCGACTTCGGGTACGGCCCCGCTGACGGTCCAATTCACCGACACCTCGACGGGGAGCCTCAGCGTCTGGGATTGGAACTTTGGAGATAACTCGGCCCATAGTTCGGTCCAGAGCCCCTCGCACAGCTACACCAATGCAGGGACCTACTCTGTGACCCTGACGGTCACCGGTGCCGGTGGCAGCACCAGCAAGAGCACGACCATCCAAGTGGCCGATGCGCCGCCGCCCTCACCGCCAGCGCCAACGGCCGATTTCACAGACTATCCGGCCTCGGGTCCGGCACCGCTGGGCGTCGAGTTCACCGACACCTCCACGGGTAAAATCACTACCTGGGATTGGGACTTCGGTGACCAGACGAGTCACAGCGGCGCGCCGAGTCCGTACCACACCTATGCCAGCGCGGGCAACTACACCGCGACTCTCACCGTGACGGGCCCGGGCGGGAGCAGCCGCAAGAGCGCCTCCATCCAGGCGACCGCCCCGCCGCCGCCACCGCCTCCAGCGCCGGTGGCGGCTTTCTCCGCGAACCCGTCCTCTGGCCAGGCACCGCTGAACGTGCAGTTCACCGATCAATCCACGGGCAGCATCAACGGTTGGGATTGGGACTTCGGGGACAGCACCGCCCACAGCACGGCTCAGAACCCGAGCCACACCTATGCCAGCGCGGGCAACTACACCGCGACTCTCACCGTGACGGGCCCGGGCGGGAGCAGCCGCAAGAGCGCCTCCATCCAGGTGACGGCCCCGCCGCCGCCACCACCAACACCGGCCGCGGCGCCCGTGGCGGCCTTCGCGGCGAATCCACCGGCAGGCCAAGCGCCGCTGAACGTGCAGTTCACCGACCAGTCCACGGGCAGCATCAACCGTTGGGATTGGGATTTCGGCGATAACACCCCCCATAGCACGGCTCAGAACCCGAGCCACACTTACCTCTATCCGGGGACGTTCACCGTTACCTTGGCGGTGGCCGGTTCCGGGGGTACCAGCACGGCCAACGGCACGGTGCGGGTCGCGCCGCCGCCCTCTCCCGGCGGGCGGCCGGTGGTGACGGTCGTCGCTTCGAATCCGAACGCCTCGGCCGCCGGGCCGTCGGGTACATTCACCCTCCACCTCTCGACCAGCGTCGCCTCGCCGATCACGGTTTCCTACACCCTGGGCGGCAACGCGCAAAACGGGGTGGACTATCAGGCCTTGAGCGGCTCGGTCACCGTGCCCGCAGGGGCGACGTCAGTTGAGATCACGGTGAACCCAATTCCCAACCCCACCATGACGTTTAACCAACCGGTCTATCTCATGCTCTACGGCTATACCGCGGCAGCGTATATCGTGGGCACGCCGAACGCGGCCACGGTCATCATACATGGCAACCCGCCACCGCCAGCCCGACCGACCGCGACCGTAGTGGCGACCACCCCGACCGCCTCGGTGTCGGGCGCGGTGGGCGTCTTCACCGTGACCCTTTCGAACAGCACCCCAACGCCCGTCACCGTGTCCTACACCTTGGGTGGCAACGCCCAAAACGGTGTGGATTATGAGACGTTGAGCGGGTCCGTAACCCTCCCCGCGGGCGCCACCTCGGCGGACGTGGATGTAGTGCCGGTGCTGGATCCGCTGATGACCCGGGATCAGCCGGTGTACCTGATGCTGGGCGGCTCCACCGGGGCGCCCTACGTGGTGGGCAAACCCGACGCGGCAACGGTAACGATCCTGGGCGCGCTGAGTGGCGGTGTCCTGGGCGGCCTCTAGCGCCCGCGCCAGGGCGGGCCGCCGCGGCGAAGCAAGCCGCGGGTCAGCCCTCAGACGTTCGCTGGCTCTGGGTGGACCCAGGGGGTCCGATAGGGGCGATGCAGGAGGCCGTTGGCTTCCTCATCGCCCACGACCCGCCCTGCGGCGCCATCCCACGCCAGCGTCCGGCCCAGTTTCATCGAAAGATTGGCCAAAATGCAGGACGTGGTCGAGATGTAGCCTTGCTCGATGTCGGCGACGGGCTTGCCGCGGGTGGCGATGCAAGCCAGCAGGTCTTGCATGTGGCGGCGCACGGCCGGGGCGCAGTGCTTCTCGAGGTCCTTCTCCGTCTTATCCTCCGGGTATTGTTCCAGCTCGTAAGTAACGTCGCGGTGGATGGGTTGGCCGCCGTCGAGCGGGAGGAAATCGTAACTGAAGACGCTCGCCTTCAACGTCCCTTTGTCCCCGTAGAACGTCGCGCTCCACGGATAGTTGGCGTCGGGGGCCTGGCCCCAGGTCCGATGTTGCCAGACGACTTGCAGATCGTCGTAGTCGAAGGTGGCGGTCTGCGTGTCGCTGATGTTGGCTTTGCTGCGCTTGTCCACCAGGATACCGCCGGCCGAGGAGACCCGCTTGGGCCAGCCCAGGTCCATCATCCAGCGAACCATGTCGAACATGTGGATGGCCATGTCGCCCACGATCCCGTTGCCGTATTCCATGAAGGCGCGCCACCCGCGTGGGTGCACCCAGCGATTGTACGGGCGCAGGGGCGCGGGGCCGGTCCACAGGTCATAATCGAGATAGTCGGGCGGCGCGGTGTCGGGCGGGTTCCCACTGGCGCGCATGTGCCAGTAGCAGCAGATGTCCACGTGCCCGATGTGGCCGAGGCGGCCTGGTTTGAGGATCGTATCGCGGGCCTCGATCAGGTGGGGCGTACTGCGCCGCTGCGTGCCGACCTGGACGACGCGGCCATGGCGCCGGGCGGCCGCCAGCATGGCTTGGCCCTCGAGGATGTCCACGCTGATGGGCTTTTGCACATAGATATCGGCGCCCGCCCGCACCGCGGCCAGAAAGATGAGGGCATGCCAATGGTCCGGCGTGCCGATCAGGACCAGGTCGAGGTCCTTCTCCCGGAGCATTTCCCGGTAGTCGCCGTAGGTGCGGGGTTTCTGGTGGGAGCGTTGGCGCTGGGCAACCAACGCCGCCGCCTCGGCCAGCATGTGTTTATCCACGTCGCAGAGCGAGACCACCTCGACCGGCGCCACCTGGATCAGCCGCAGCAGGTCGGTCTTGCCGTACCAGCCGCAGCCGATGAGGCCCACCCGTTTGTGTTGGTCGGCCAGTTCGGCGCTCTCACCGCGCCAGGCGGACATGGCCAAGCCGGCGGCGCTGAGTCCAAGGAACGTTCGGCGATTCATGGGTTGATCATAATCGGAAGTTGTAGGGCGCACAAGCCGGCTGGCATTCCCGCCCGGCCCGGAGGCGATCATGGTCACCCCGCCGCGTCCGGACGGACGAACTCGTGCTCGCGCTCCCGCACCACCAGCACGGGACACGGCGCGTAGCGCACCACGCGCTCGGCGGTGCTCCCCAGCACGACGTGCTTCAGCCCGGTATAACCGTGGGTGCCCAGGACGATCAGATCCACTTGCTGTTCCTTGGCCACGGCACAGATCTCCTGCCAAGGCCGGCCCAGGCGCAATTCGCTCCGCGGGGCGGAGCCGCCCGCGCCGAGCCCCGCCACCAGCCGTTCAAGCTGCTGGGCGGCGTTCTGCCGCAGCTCGGCCTCCAGCAGGGGCGCCTCCATCTCCCCCAACCCCGTGCCCACGTAACTGAGCTCGACCACGTGCAGCAGGAGCAGGCCGGCTTGAAATTGGGCCGCGAAGGCGCGGGCGTACTCGAGCGCTTTCGCCGCGGGCGCCGAAAAGTCCACTGGCACCAGCACGCGCTGGAGCCGAATCTGGGAGGGGGGCGGGTTCGTGGGGGCCGCGCTCGGGCCGGAGGCGGTGACGGGCTGGGCTGGGGGCGGGGTTGCGTTGCTCATGCTGGGTCTCCTTTCTGGTTCGGGCCGAGGCGCGGCGACCGCTCAACTCAGGGGCAGCGCCTCGTCAATCAATAGGATGGGGATCGCTTGGCGGACCGGGTAGAGGTACTTGCCATCGGCCCGCACCAAGCCGCCGTCGATCGGTTCCGCGACCAGCGTCCCCGCGCGATTCCGGGTCTGGCCGGCGGCAATCTGTTGGTTGAGGCGGGCGACGACCTCGGGTGCCGCCTCGGCCAACGGCTGGTGCGTTTCCGGACAACAGAGGATGGGGAGGAGCTCGGGATCGATCATGGCCTCACCTCCGGTCCCAGCGCCAGGAGCGCGGCCTCGTACACGGCCTTGAGCGGCAGGCCGCTCGAGGCCGCCACCGCCCGACAAGACTCAAACTCCGGCGCCGCCTGCACGATCCGCCCATCCAAGCGCCCGAGCTTCACCCGGACCGGTCCCTGCGGAGTCTGCACCTGGCGAAACTCCCGCCGCAGTTTGCGGCGCTCGGCCAGGGTGCGCCGCACGCCAAAAGCGCTGGTTTCACGCAGCATCAGCTCGGTAAAGCGGTCCGCCGTGGCCTGGGGACACAGCACCGTGAGCACCACCCCGGGCCGGCCCTTTTTCATCACCACCGGGGTATGGAACGCGTCCAGTGCCCCGGCCGCGAGGCACTGCTCGACGAACTGTCCGAGGATTTCGGGGTTGATATCGTCCAGATTCGTCTCCAACACCGCCACCGTGTCGGTTTCCCAATCGTGGGCCGCAGCCGCGACCGGGGCCTCCGCCTCGCCCAGGATCGCCCGCACGACATTCGGGCGGGTGCGATGCTCCCGCCGGCCCAGGCCATAACCGATCCGTTCGACCCGCAGCCCGGGCAAGGGCCCAAAGCTCTCGGCGAACTCGGCCAACAAGGCCGCCCCCGTGGGGGTGATCAGCTCGTGCGGCTCCTCGCATTGCGCCACCACGATCCCGCGGGCGCCGAGGATCTCCAGGGTCGCGGGGGCGGGGATCGGAAACCGTCCGTGGGCGCAGTCCACCCAACCGGTCCCCTCGACCACGCGGCTGGCCCAAAGCCGCGGTTGGCCCAATGCCTCCAAGGCCACGCACGCTCCGACAATGTCCACGATCGAATCCACCGCCCCGACCTCGTGGAAGTGGACCCGCTCGGGCGGGCACCCGTGGATTTTGCCTTCGGCCACCGCGATGCGGCGGAAGACCGCGAGGGCCTTGGTCTTGACCCAGGGGGAGCAATGGCTCGCCTCGAGCATCGCGGTGATCTGGCCGAAATCGCGGCTGGGCTGGGCGTGGGTGTGGCCGTGGCCGCCAGGCGCATGCTCCGCCGTGGCGGCCGGATGCTCGTGGTCGTGGGCGTGCGGGTGAGGATGGTCGTGGTGGGTGTGCGCGTGGCCAGGCGCTCCCGGCCCGTGCTCATGAGCCACCTTGGCTTCGAGGTGAGGAGGCGGGGCCTGTCCACCGCGGCCGGGCACCGCCAACGCCTCCGGGATCCCTTCGACGTGGACCTCGAAACGCACCCCCACGATACTGGCCTTGGATTGGCGGGAGGCGTGAACATGGTAGCCCACCAACGGCAGGTCGGCGAGCGCCTCGGTCACTTGGCGCAGCTCGACCCCCAGGTCCAACAGCGCCCCCAGGAACATGTCGCCGCTGAGGCCGCTGACGAGGTCCAGATAAAGGGTTTTCATGCCCCGTGAGATTGTCGGCGGCGGCCGGTTCTGTTCCCCGCCCGAGACCCGGCCGGCGTCGGGGCCGACGGGGGTGGCTCCTTTGTTGAGGCGCCGGTGGTGAGGGCGTTGATCTGGCTGGCGGCGTAGCCGGCGCCGAAGCCGTTGTCGATGTTCACCACGGTGACGCCGCTGCCGCAACTGTTGAGCATGCCCAGGAGCGCGGCCACGCCCCCGAAACTGGCGCCGTAGCCGACGCTGGTGGGCACCGCGATGACCGGGCAGCCGACCAACCCGGCCACCACACTGGGCAACGCCCCTTCCATGCCCGCCGCCGCCACGATCACGTGCGCCCGCTGCAGCAGGTCCAGCCGGACCAACAACCGGTGCAGACCCGCCACCCCAACGTCGTAGAGCCGTTCCACGTGGTTGCCCATGATCTCGGCCGTCACCGCCGCCTCCTCCGCCACGGGCAGATCACTCGTGCCGGCGCATAACACCGCGATCGTCCCGGGCCGCTTTGGCAGCGGGTCGCCCTCCATCGTGACGCAGCGGGCCGTGCGATGATACACCGCCGCCGGAAAGCGCCGGCGCACCGCCCGCGCCTGCTCGGGGCTGGCGCGCGTGACCAAGAGCCGCCCATCCCGCCGCCAGATCTCGCCCGCGATCCCGACGACTTGTTCGGGTGTCTTGCTGCCACCAAAGATCACCTCCGGAAATCCCTTCCTTAACGCCCGGTGATTATCCACCCGCGCGTAGCCCAGCGAGGCTAACGGCGCGGCCTGAAACGCGCGCAGCACCCGCGCCCGATCCACCTCGCCCGCCTGGAATTGGTCCAACAACGCAATGGCTTCCGCTGATGTCACGTCCAAAGGTTAGCCCGGCGGGCCCCCGCGGTCACGCGGGAAAACGCTCGACCCTCACCCGCGTTGGTCCCTCCCGGCTTGCCGACCGCCGCGCGGCCGCCGAGAGTCCGGCATGGTCTATCAGGAACAACTCACCCTGGCGACCCAGGGCCACGGCGACACGCACGACCTGACGGCAGAGCTGCGCCGGATTGTGACGGCCGCCCGCATCCGCACCGGTGTGGCCCACGTCTCTAATCTCGGGAGCACCGCGGCGGTGGGCATTATTGAATTCGAGCCGGGACTGGCCGGCGACCTGCCGGCGTTGCTTGATCGTTTGATCCCCCCGAGCCGGGCCTACGGCCACGAGCGGGCTTGGCACGATGGCAACGGCCATTCCCATCTCCAAGCGACGCTGCTCGGCCAATCCCTCACCGTGCCCGTGGGTGAGGGGCGACTCCTCCTGGGCACCTGGCAACAGGTCTTCCACCTCGAATGCGACGTCCGCCCGCGGCGGCGCGTGGTGGTCGTCACGCTGCTCGGGGAGTAGCGCGCGGTCCCTCCCCGGGTGCGGCGAGCATCTCCAGGCGCTCCGTCGGGGTGAGCGACCGGTGAACCAACCCGCGGCCCAGGCGCCTCGCGCGGCCCTCCTCCGCCGCCGCCCCTCCGCCGCCGGGAAAGAGATTGTGCCCACCGCCACGCCGGCTTATGTACGATTGGCATGCCGAAACATCGCTGGGCTGGCACACTCGCACGCTGTGCGGACCCCCCGCGCGCCGCGCACTACCTGGGCCTGTTGCGCGCAAGCGCGGCCGAACCGGCATGGGAGCAAGCGGCGCCGGAGCCGCGCCGCCTGCTGGCGGCCTTGTTGAGTGGGTCCCAAGCCTTGGCCGAGTCCTTAGTCGCCCACCCGGAGTGGCTCCCGACGCTGCTGGGGCCGCGGCAGTTGGCGTATGCGCGCCGCAAAGAAGGTTTGGCGCGGGAGGTGCAAGAATGGCTCCCCGCGCTCCTCGCCCAGGGGGATTACGCCGCCGCCCTGGCCCGGCTCCGCCTCTTCAAACAGCGCGAGCTCTTGCGCATCGGGGCGCGAGACCTGGCCCGGCTGGGCCAGTTGCCCGACATCCTCCAGGAGCTCTCGGACCTGGCGGACGTATGCCTTGGGGCGGTGTATCAAACCTGCGGGCGGCAGTTGGTCCAGGCCGTGGGGCAACCGTGGCATCGCGACGCGCAGAACCGCTGGCGCCCGACCGCCTTCTGCATCCTGGGCTTAGGCAAGCTGGGCGGCCAGGAGCTCAACTACAGTTCGGACGTGGACGTGCTCTTCGTCTATGACGAGGAGGGGGTGGTCTCCCGCGAGCCTCCCCGCGCGGACGCCGCGGCCGGTAGCGCGCTGAGCAATCACCAGTTCTTCAAGCGCTTGGCCGAAACCATCGTGGCCGAGGTCAGCCGGGTGAGCCCGGAGGGTTTCCTGTATCGGGTGGACCTCCGGCTGCGCCCCGAGGGGCCGAACGGTCCGCTGGCCCGCTCGCTGGCCAGCTTCGAAACGTACTACGCCCAGTGGGGCCAAACCTGGGAGCGGATGATGCTCATCAAGGCGCGGTTGGTGGCCGGGGACCCCTCCCTGGCGGGTGAGTTCCTGGAAATGATCCAACCCTTCCGCCATCCCCGCTCCCTGGGCGAACCGGCGCTGCGCGAGATCGCCCTGATGAAGCAGCGGATCGAGCAGGAGGTGGTGAAGGCGGGCGAGATGGACCGCAACGTTAAACTGGGGCGTGGCGGCATTCGGGAGATCGAGTTTGTCGCCCAGACCCTCCAGGTGCTCCATGCCGGACGCCATCCGTTTCTGGCCGATCCCCAGACCCTTCCAACGCTGCAAAAGCTGGTGCGCTACCACCTCTTGAGCGGCGCGGAGGCCCAGGCGCTCAGCACCGCCTACACCTTCCTCCGCGAGGTCGAGCACCGCTTGCAGATGGAGAACAACCTCCAGACCCACACGCTCCCCACCAGCCCGGAGGCCGGCGCTCGCCTCGCTAAACTCATGGGGTATGCCTCAGTCCGGGCTTTTAACGTGGCCCTGACCCACCACCGCAACCACGTCCGCCGCGTCTATGAGGCCCAGGTCGCCAGCAAGCTGGCCGAGGTGCGGCCCGCGCTGCTGCCGGAGCTGGAAGGCCGCGAGACGGAGTGGAAGCGCCTTCTGGCGGACCATCGCTTCCGGGATCCTGACCACGCCCTGAGGCTGGTGACGGCCTTCGTGCACGGGCCGGGGTTCGGCCATGTCTCGGCCCGGACGGTGGACTTCGCCCGCCAACTCCTGGCGCGACTGCTGGCCCTCTGTCCACGCCCGAGCCGCGGGTCGGAACCCAACGCCGAGAACGCCGCGGGCACGAGCCGCCCATCCCTCCAACCGCCCGCACTCGCCAATCCCCCGGGCGGCGACCCGCAGGCCCGCCTCCTCTCCGACCCCGACCGGGTCCTGGCACGCCTGGATAGTTTCATCGGCGCGTACGGGGCACGGGCACTGTTGTTCGAGACCTGGGCGACCAACCCCTCGCTCTTCGATCTGCTCGTGCTCCTGTTCGACCGCTCCGAATTCCTGGCGGAAAGCGCCATCCGCACCCCGGACATGGTGGACGAATTGGAACTGAGCGGCCGACTGCGCCGCGCCAAGACCACCGACCAGATCCTGGCTGAGCTGCGCTTGGGCCTTACGGATGCCGACCAGCACCGCTGGTTGCGCCGTTACTACCAGACCGAGCTGATGCGCATCGGCCTGCGTGATATCCTGGGATTGGCCGACGTCGAGCAGAACCTGGTCGAACTGTCGTCCTTGGCGGAGGCCTGCGTGCGCTACGCCCTCGAGGTGGTGTTGCACCGCCACCGCCTGGCTTCAGCCCCGCTGGCGATCATTGGCTTAGGCAAACTCGGCGGAGGCGAACTCAATTACGGTTCCGACCTGGACGTGATGTTCGTGGCGGGGGCCTCGCCGCGGGCTCTGCCGCGCTGGCAGAAGCTGGCCGTCGAGTTCATGGACCTGTTGGGCCGCCCCACGGAGTTCGGCACGACCTTTGCCATCGACGCCCGCCTCCGTCCGGACGGCGAGAAAGGGCTCTTGGTCAACACCCTGGCCGCTTACGAGGAGTATTATCGGCGGCGCAGCCAACTGTGGGAGGTCCAAGCCCTTTCCCGCGCCCGCCCGGTTGCCGGCGACGCCGGGGTCGGCCGCCGCTTTGCGGCCCTGGTCGGCGTGCTCACCGATTTCCGCGCCCCGCAACACGCGGCGGCGCCGGCCCAAGACCCCGCGTGGCGCCAGCAGATCGCCCGCATGCGGGAGCGGATCGAGAACGAACGCACCCCGCGCGGGGAGGAACCACTGGCGATCAAGACCGGGGCCGGCGGCCTGATGGACGCGGAGTTTATCGCCCAAGCGTTCTGCCTGGCTCAGGGCTGGCACGAACCCAACACCCTGCGCGCCCTCGAGCGCGCCCGGGACCAGCAGGTGTTGCCCCAGACCCAAGCCGCGCTGCTCATCGAGAACTACCGCCGCCTTCGGCGGGTCGAGGCGATTCTACGGCGTTGGAGTTACGCGGGGGAAACCGTCTTGCCCGCCGACCCCGCCCCGCTTTATCGGGTGGCCGTCCGCTGCGGCTTCCCTACCGCCGCGGCGTTCCTGGCGGCGGTGACGCGCTACCGGCAGAACCTCCGTTCCGTTTACGACCAAGTGTTTCGCCGCCCCTGACCGCGGGGTCTGGAGGGGCGGGCTTGCCTTCATCGCCGGTTGGGGCAAGCTCAGCGCGTTGCGCGCGCTCAGGATCAGCAAGCTCTTCAGCCGCCGGGCCGCGGTGGCTGCGGGCGCGGGTTTGATGCTCGCTCTCGCCTTCCCCAAACCCGGCTGGGCCGCGCTGGCGTGGCTCGCGCCCGGGACGCTGCTAGGGGCCGGCCTCGGCGCCCGCGGGTGGCAACGGCTCCGCCTCGGCTATCTGGCGGGGTGCGTGCATTACCTCGTCTCGCTCCACTGGCTATTGTTCATCCCGTTTCCCGCCGGGGCCATCGCCGGGTGGCTGGCTTTGAGCGCGTACCTGGCGCTCTATCCGGCGTGCTGGTTGGGCTTGTGTCTCTGGTGGGCGCCGGGGTGCGAGCCGCCAACCCTGCCGGGCGTGTCGCCGCCGCTGCCCGGGACGGAGCCGGGGTTCAGCCTCCCGGGGCGCGTGCCGTGGTGGCGGGGCGCGCTTTGGTACGCGGCCTGTGCGGCCGCGTGGGTGGCCTGGGAGATGGTCGTGGGCCGTTTTCTCACCGGCTTTCCCTGGAATTTCCTGGGCGTCAGCCAGTACCGGGTCGTGCCGCTGGTGCAAATCGCATCCATCACCGGAGTTTATGGTGTCTCCTTCCTGGTTGCTTGGACCTCGGTCGCCTTCCTCGGCGGCGCGCGGCGGTGGGCGGCCGAGCTGGCGCGGCCCGTCCTCAACCCGCGGGGGCGGGGCCTCGCGCTTGGGGGCGGGGCTGGGGCCATGCGGGCGACGCTGCTGGCCGACGTGGCGCTGCCTTTGGCGGCGGTGCTGGTGGCCGCCGGTTGGGGGGCGGGGCGGGTCTTCCAACCTGTGTTGCCGGTTCGGGAGTTGCGGGTCGCCCTCATCCAACCCAGCATCCCGCAGGAGTTGATCTTCGATCCGCGCGAGACGACAAACCGCTTCCGCGCCTTGCTGGACCTCTCCCGTCTGGCCCTGGCCACGCAGCCGGACCTCCTGGTCTGGCCGGAGGCCTCGTTGCCCAGCCTCAGCGAAGCGGACTACCAGGCCATCACGAACCTGGTCGCCACCCATCGCGTGTGGATGATCTTCGGCGCCGATGACGCCACCCGCCAGCCCGCCCCCGCCAACGGTTATGACTATTTCAACGCCGCCTTCCTGTTCAGTCCGGGCGGTCATTACGTCGCCACCTACCATAAACGCCGCCTCGTCATCTTTGGCGAGTACGTCCCACTCGCCGAGTGGCTGCCGGTGGTGAAGCGCCTGACGCCCATCGAGGACGGTTTCACCCCGGGCGGAACTCCCGTCCCGTTCCGGCTGACCGAGCCACCGGCCAACCTGGGGATTCTCATCTGTTTCGAAGACGTCTTCCCTGGCCTGGCGCGGACCGAGGTCGCTCCCGACACGGATTTCCTCCTCAACCTGACCAACGACGGCTGGTTCGGCGAAAGCGCGGCCCAATGGCAACAAGCGGCCAATGCCGGTTTTCGGGCGATTGAAAATGGGCTGCCGTTGGTGCGCTGCACGAACAATGGGTTAACCTGCTGGATTGATGCCTGGGGACGCTGGCGCGAGGCCGGGGTGGGCGAGGGGCGGGACGTTTACGCGCCGGGCTTCACAACCGTGGCGGTACCGTTACGACCCGCCGGACACCCGCGGCCGCCCACCTTCTACCACCGCTACGGCGACTGGTTCGGTTGGGCGTGCGTTGCCGTTACCCTGCTGCTGACAGCCCGCCCGAGCCTTTGCCGCGGCCGGCATCCCAGCGCCTAGACACTCGCCCCGGCGGCGGGCCGGGTCAGCGGGCGGGGCGGGAATTGGCTCGCCACCCGGCCGCACACCCCCTAGTATGGCAAGATATATGTTTGACGCGATCGAGTTGCAGGTGGGCGGGTTGGCGGAGAAGCTGACGCAGTTGCGGAGGTTTCTTTGACGTGCCGAACGTACAGAAGCGGCTGGGGGAGCTGGACGCCCTCATGGCCGGCGAGAGTTTCTGGAACAATCGCGAGCTAGCCCAGCAGCGGATCGATGAGGCGAACACCCTCCGCAAAAAGATCGAGCCCCTCCTCGCCGCCGAAAAGGCGGTCGAGGACTTCCATCTGATGGTGGAGTTGGGTCGGGCGGAGCCGGAAAGCGCGCAAGTCCCCTTGCGGCAGCAACTCGAACGGGATGTGGCGCAGCTCACCAAGGAGGTCGGCGCCCTGGAGCTGCGCGTCCTGCTGAGTGGGCCGCATGACAAGCGCAACTGCATCTTGAACATCAACGCCGGGGCGGGCGGCACCGAGTCGTGCGACTGGGCTAACATGCTCCTGCGCATGTACCAGCGCTGGGCCGAAGTGCGTGGGTGGAGCACCGACGTGACGGATGCCTTGCCAGGGGACGTTGCCGGCCTGAAAAGCGCCACCCTGCTCGTCGAAGGCGAGAACGCCTACGGCTTCTGCAAAGCCGAGCGCGGGGTCCACCGCTTGGTGCGCATCTCCCCGTTCGACGCCAACAAACGCCGGCACACCAGTTTCGCCAGCGTCGATGTCATCGCCGAGATCGAAGAAAACGCCGAGGTCGTGGTGCCCCCCAACGAACTGAAGGTCGATACCTACCGTTCCGGGGGTAAGGGCGGTCAGAACGTGAACAAGGTCGAGACGGCGGTGCGGATCACGCACCTGCCCACCGGCATCGTGGCGGCGAGCCAAAACCAGCGCTCCCAGCACCAGAACCGGGCTACCGC
Organism: bacterium; assembly: GCA_021784265.1. GTDB lineage: Bacteria > Verrucomicrobiota > Verrucomicrobiia > Limisphaerales > J093 > JAJXTA01. The sequence goes on from JAJXTA010000014.1 coordinate 13,018, forward strand.
CATGCGCCTGCTCCTTTCCAAGCTCTACGCCCAACGCGTCGATGCCCAAAAGGCCGAGATGGAGCGCTTTTATGGGGAGAAGGGCAATATCTCGTGGGGCAACCAGATTCGCAGCTATGTCTTCCAGCCCTACCGGATGGTGAAAGACCTGCGCACCGGCGTCGAGACCAGCGATCTGCAGCGCGTGATGGACGGCGAGCTGGACCCGTTCGTCAATGCGTGGCTGCGCGCCGGCGGGCCAACACGCCGGCTGGCCGGGGTGCGCGACGTCGAAGAGGATTAGCCCAGTCCCGATGAGCATTCTCCAGACGATCCTCGCCCACAAACGCCAGGAACTCGCCACCCTCCCCTCGCGGGCTGTGGACGCCGCCACCCTCCGGCAGGCCCTGGCCGCGCGCGCCGACCGACGCGACTTCCTGGCCGCCCTCCGCCAGCCCCGCCGCGGACGCGTCGCCCTGATCGGCGAGGTGAAGAAGGCCTCCCCTTCGGCGGGCGTCATTCGCCCCGACTTCGACCCGGTGCAACTGGCGATCCAATACGCGGCGGCGGGCGCCACCTGCCTCTCTGTCCTCACCGATGAGCGCTTCTTCCAGGGCTCGCTCCGGTACCTGCGGGAGATCCGGCAGGCGGTGGCACTACCATTCCAGAGCA
>JAJXTA010000681.1 GCA_021784265.1 bacterium
CGCTCTCCGGCTCAAGCCCGACATCATCTCTCTGGTCCCCGAACACCGCCAGGAGGTCACCACCGAAGGTGGCCTGGACGTTGTCACCCACCGTGCCGCCCTCACCGAAACCCGGCGCCGGACGAACGATGCGGGCGTCGAAGTGAGCCTGTTCATTGCCCCCGACCCAGCCCAGGTGGCGGCGGCGGCGAGTGTGGGCAGCCAGTTCGTCGAGCTCCACACCGGCGCGTATGCGGAGGCCTTTGGTGAACCGCAGGCGCAGGCGGCGGAGTTGGCGCGCTTGGTGGCGGCGGCGCGACAGGGGCATCAGCTCGGCTTGCGCCTTAACGCCGGCCACGGGCTCAATTACCACAACCTCCCCGCCCTCCTGGCCGTCCCCCACCTCGTGGAACTCAACATCGGTCACAGCATCATCAGCCGCGCGGTGACCGTGGGACTGCCGGGCGCGGTGCGCGAGATGCTGGCGTTGATGGGCGGCTACGGTTGAGCCGCGTTCAACCGAGTTTCTGGATCGCCGCGCGCACCCGGGCGGCGATCTCCCGCTGGCGTCCGGGGCCAACCACCGCGCCGCCCTCGGCCTCGTTGAGGTAGAAGGTATCCATCGCCGCCCCTTTCTCGGTGCAGATCTTCGCCAGCGAGATGTTCACCTTCAACTCGGAGAGGAGCAGGGAGATGGTGTACAGGAGCCCGACCCGATCCTCGGTCTCCAGGTCCAGCACCGAGCGGCCTTCCGACGGTTCCTTTTCGAACCGGATCACGGTGGGGATGCGCTCCCCAAGCTGGAGCAGGTAGGGAGGCTTGATCGGCTTGCGCCGTCCGATTAGGCCGGCCAGATCGCCCTGGCCGGCCAGGGTCTCCCGCAGCAAGCGCTCAAACCGCTCCTGTTCCCGGGCCTTGGCCAACTGCCCAGTCTGGGCGTCGGTCACGAAAAAGGTGTCGAGGACGATGTTATCCGCCCGGGTCCAGATTTCGGCGCTGAGGATGTTCAAGCCGGCCGCGGTGAGGGCTCCGGCGATGTTGCTGAACAAGCCGAGCCGGTCCCAGGTGCAGACCTTCACCCCCGAATAACCACGGTTCTCCTCGTCGTGCCAAGCGACCACCGGCTCCAGCGACGCCCCTTCCTCGACCACCTCCCGCTGCATGAACTGGCGGGCGAGAACGACGTCCGCCGCCACTTCTTTGGAGCCGCGTAATTGAAAATAGCGCGGTGGCAAGCCGCCGAAGTGGGCCTCGATCTCTTCGGGGGGCAGGCCCGCCGGGACCAGGCGCAACACCTCGGCCGCCAGCAGTTCCCGCTGTTTGGCTTCCGCGCGAACGAACTCGGTGCCGCCAGCCAATTGGGTCCAGGTTTTGTGGTGCAGCGACCACAGCAACGTGTCTTTGAAACCGTTCCAGAGCTGGTCGCTGGTGCCGAGCGAGTCGGCCAGCGTGTGCAAGGTGAGCAGGTTCAGGTTCTCCTGGTTCTCCACCAGGGCCGCGAAGCCGCGGATGACTCCGGGATCATCCAGGTCACGCCGTTGGGAGATGAGAATCATCTCCAGGTGATGGCGAATCAGGAGGCAGAGCGTGTGCGTGGGGATGGAGTCCAACCCCAACCGCCGGGCCGCGCTGGCCGCGATGCGGCTGCTGGCTTCGGCGTGGTGCGGCGAACCGCTCGCCTTGCCGGCATCGTGCAGCAGCAGGGCGAGGTACAACACGTAGGGCCGTTCCACCTTCTGGAACAGCTCGGCATAGGGTCCGAGGAGACCCTGCTGGGCACCCCAGACCTGGTCGAGTTTCTCCACGCAGACCAGGGTGTGCTCGTCCGCCGTGTATTGGTGGTAGAACTCGTGCTGGACCAAGCAGGTGAGCTTCCCAAAGGCCGGCAGGTAGCGCCCCAGCAGACCCACCTCGTGCATGGCCCGCAGCGTGGGTGCCACGTTGCCCCGTTGGTTGAGAATCTCCAAAAAGGCCTCATGCACCCGCGGGTCCCGGCAGAAGTCGCGGTTGACCAGCTCCAGTTCCTGGCGGATAAGCTGGGCCAGGTCCGGGTGCAAGGCCAAACCACGCTGCTGGGCCTGGCGGAAGACCCGCATGAGCCGGCACGGTTCCAGGCGGAACACCCCCGCCGCGGCGGCCCGCACGTCCGTCTCGCCGAAGCGGAACCCGTCCACCTCGGCGGCGGGGCGCTGGCGGCGCTGGCGCCAGAGTTGACGGAGGCTGGGCAACCGATGGGCTTGAGGCAACAAGGCCAACCGCTGCTCGATCGTGCGCGTGATCAGGTAGAGGTTGCGGGCGTGGGTGTAGTAGTCGCGCATGAACCGCTCCAGGCGGCCGCGCAGCGAACGGTCGGTATAGCCCAGGTGATGGGCAATGGCCGGCTGCACGTTGCGGGAGAGCACGTCCGCCGCCCGGCCCAGGAAGTAGTGCAGCTCGTTGCGGACGCGGAGGAGAAAGTCGTAAGCCTGCTCTAATTGCTGGTGTTCCTGGACCCCGATCAGGCCCTGCTGCTTGAGTTCGGCCAACGTCCGGCTCCGGTACTTGAAGAAGGCCATCCAGAGGAGGTTCTGGTAGTCGCGCAGGCCCCCGCAGCCGTTCTTGATGTTGGGCTCCTGCATGAAGGCCGAATTGCCGAACTTCGTGCGGCGGACCGCTTGATCCTCGAGCCGGGCCTGGATGTACTCCGGCTCGTGGCCATGCACGCACTTGGCCAGGACCACCGCCTGCATCCGCTCGAACAGCGTCTTGTCCCCGCAGATCAGCCGGGCCTCGATCAACGAGGTCTTGGATTGCATATCCGCGTTGGCCACCTTGACGCAATCCTCGACGCTGCGCACGGACGAGCCCACCTTCAGCCCGATGTCCCATAACAGTCCGCCACTGAGCATCTCGGCGAAGGGCGGCGGTTGTGAGCGGGAAATCCCCTCCCCCGCATGCAAGAACATGATGTCCACGTCGCTGTAGGGGTTCAGTTCCCCGCGGCCATACCCCCCCGTGGCCACCAGGGCCCAACGGGGCGACGCGGCGGTGGCCGCCGCCGGGCCGGCATGGAGAGCGTTAAAACTGTGCCAGA
>JAJXTA010000682.1 GCA_021784265.1 bacterium
GGAGGCCGCACTTTTCGATACCGGCTTCGAGGTCACCCCCATCGCCGCCCTGGTCGAGCAACACCAGCTCCACCTCCGCCACCTCTTCATCACGCACACGCACGCCGATCACGTCGCCGCGCTGACCCCGCTGCGCGAGCGCTTCCCGAAACTGCGCCTCCACTCCAACGCCAAGGGGGCGCCGCCCGACCAGCGCAATCGGTCGAACGACTTCGTCCATCTCGGCAGCCTCCGAATCACCAACCGCGACACCCCGGGTCACGCCGAGGACGGGGTGACCTACGTGATTGGTACCTGGCCCGAAGACGCCCCCCATGCCGCCATCGTGGGCGACGCCATCTTTGCCGGTTCGATGGGGCGGGCGGTTGGCAACACCGCCCTCGCCAAACAGAAGGTGCGCGAACAGATTCTCTCGCTGCCGCCCGCCACGCTCATTTGCCCCGGCCACGGCCCGCTCACGACCGTGGCCCAGGAACGCGCCCACAACCCGTTCTTTTAGAGGCCTTGACTGCGGCAACCTGCCGCCAGCAAGCCAAGTTCTGCGGCGCTTCCGGCAGGGGGATCTTAGCGTTGCCAACCACGCGCCCAGTGAGGCGCGGAACGTGGCGTGAGGGGCTCGATGAGAGGGAGGAGCGAGCGCCCCGACGCCGGACCCAACCGGGAGTCGGGCTTCGCGGTTGACATGGGTGCGACGCAGTTCCACGCTCCGGCCTCAGCTTATGCGTCAGTTACCGTCCCTCACTCGCGCGCCTTCGAACGTGGCCGGCTTTGATGCACAACTGAGCCGCGCCGTCGCGTGGCTGGGCGCCGCCGCGCTCCTGGCGACCTCGGCCTCGGCGGGCGGCTACGCGGACCGGTTCGTTTGGGTGTTCGGCTGGGGTCTGAGCCAGGACGCCGATGTGCCCGCCATCACGCGCGTGCTCGACGCCGCGGCTCAACACGGCATCAACGGCGCCGTGGTTTCCTTCGGGCTCGACACCCTCTGCCAACGCGATGCCGCCTATTTCCGCCGCCTGGCCGCGGTCCAACAGGCGTGCGCCAAGGACAAACTGGAGCTGATCCCGTCGCTGTTCTCGATTGGTTACGGGGGCGGCATCCTCGCCCACAACCGGAACCTGGCGGAGGGCCTCTGGGTGAAGGAGGCGCCGTTCCTGGTTACCGGCAACCAGGCGCGCCTCCTCGCGGACCCCGCAGTCCAGTTGCCGAACGGCGGGTTCGAAGACTTTACCGGCAACCAGTTCAAAGGCTTCGGCTTCATCGATCAACCCGGCGCGGTGAGCTTTGCCGACACTGACGTTCGCCACAGCGGACGGGCCTCCCTGCGCCTGGAACACTTTACGGCCAACCCCTATGGCCACGGGCGCGCCAGCGTCGAGCTGCGCGTGCGACCGCACCGTTGCTATCGCCTCACCCTTTGGGTCAAGACTGATGGGCTGGAGCCAGCGGGGGCGTTGCGGCTCGCCGTGCTGGCCGGGGAGCGCGAGTTGGCCCCGCGCCAGTTCAACGTTCCCGCCACCGCCGACTGGCGCAAGCTGACCATGCTGTTCAACAGTCTGACGTACGAGAAGGTACGACTCTACGCCGGCGTGTGGGGCGCCAAGGCCGGCAGGCTCTGGTTGGACGATTGGAGCGTCGAGGAGGTGGGCCCGATCAACGTCCTGCACCGGCCGGGTACCCCGGTCACGGTACGGAGCGACGACGGCGCCACGACCTACGTCGAGGGCCAAGACTACGCCCCCCTCCGCCAGCCGCAGTTCAGCCCCTACCGTGTCGATGTCCCGGCCGTGCCTGTCGAGCTACTCCCCGGCAGCCGCATCCGTGACGGCCAGCGGTTGCGGGTGAGCTGGTATCACCCGATGCTCATCAACGATTCTCAGGTCACGGTCTGTATGGGCGAGCCGGAGGTGTACGAGATTGTTGACCACGAAGCCAAACTCCTGGTCGAACACCTCCATCCCCGCGCCGTCATGCTCAACATGGACGAGGTCCGCATGGGGGGCACGTGCCGCGCCTGCGCGGGGCATAACATGGGCCAGTTGCTGGGCGAGTGCATTACCAAGCAGGTTCAAGCCATTCGGCGCTACGCCCCCGACACCCGCGTCTATGTCTGGTCGGACATGCTGGACCCCAACCACAACGCCCACGGCAACTACTACCTGGTCGAAGGCGATTACACCGGCTCCTGGAACTATGTCCCCAAGGACCTCGTCATCGCCGTCTGGGGCGGCGCCCCACGCCCCAAAAGCCTCCAGTTCTTTGCGGCCCAAGGCTTCCACACGCTCGTTTCCTGTTACTACGACGCCGGCGACCTCACCGAGGTGAAGGGTTGGCTCGACCTGGCCCGCGCCACCGCCGGGGTGCGCGGGTTCATGTACACCCCGTGGCAGAAGAAATACGCGCTCCTGCCGGCGTTCGGGGATTTGCTCTCGGCGACACCGTAGCCTACCCGGCCGCACCCCTCCCCATAGCGGCACCGTCCCGGGGAATCCGGCGTTCACCCTTCTGTCGCTCCTGAGTTTGTCCCAAGAGATGGCGTGGGGCGGCTTGCCGCCCGGGCCAGTCCCTGTAGGTTTAGTCCAATGATCGCAGATGCTCGTCAGTTTCTGGATGCGGGGCCATTTGAGCCGTTCTCCATCGTCACGAGCAGCGGGAACCGCTACCGGGCGCCCCAGTGCTGACCACGCCAGCCTCAAGCCCCAAGCCAGCCGCGTCGGCGTCTGGTTTGATGCGTCGGATCAACGCGCCGCGGTTCGGCCCGCCCGTTTATCGACTCTCTTGGAAGCCGCTGATGAAGCAGATCGCGTTGCGCGGCACGCCGCCGGAGCAGGTCATCGACGAGCAGCGCGAGCGGCGCGCCGCCGATGGCGATGCTGTGGCGATTGCCACGGCCATCCCGGACGCAGTGTCAGGGAGACTCTGATCTGAACAACCGGGCGGATGGCCCACCTCTCCGGCCGGCGGCAAGGCCGGGACGCCACCCTGGCTCGCAGCCGCGTACCGGGTTGGACAAGCACCGGTTCATCTGGACCTGAGGCGATAGAACTGCTGGGT
>JAJXTA010000683.1 GCA_021784265.1 bacterium
TGTTCGGGACCGTGGATCGCTGGGACTACACTCTCGAGGTCAAGAACGCCCCGCTCTCGGCGCGGCCCGACCAATGGGATGGGACCGAGCGCACCTGGGAGGCGCCCACCGTCACCGGGCGGCTGGCCTACCGGCCGAATGCGGCCTGGAACATCGGCAGCTCGGTGAGCAGCGGGGCCTACCTGCAGCCCGCCGCCGCGAGCACCCTTCCCGCAGGCACGGGCATCGGCGACTTCCGGGAACTGGACGTGGGGGAGGACGTAAGCTTCGCCTGGCACCGTTGGCAGTTGTGGGCGGAGGCGATCGCGACGCGCTTCGACGTGCCGCGCGTCGGTAATGCCGACACGCTTGGTTATTACCTGGAGGCCAAATACGAGTTCGGCCCGCGCCTGTTTGGAGCGCTCCGCTGGAATCAGCAGTTCTACGGCACGGTGGCGGACGGGCTGGGCGGCCAGGCACCCTGGGGGCGGGACCTGTGGCGCACGGACGCTGCCGTGGGCTACCGCCTCACGCGGTATCTGCAAACCAAGGTCCAGTACAGCTACCTGCGCGAGAACGGCCCGCTGCAGCAGGGCGAGCAGTTGGTGGCCGCCCAGGTCACTCTGAAGTTCTGAGCGTCACCACCGTCGAAGCAAGCTTGCCGGGGTGGCGGCGGGTTCGTTAGCGTCGGCGCAATGATTATCGCACCGTCGCTGCTGGCGGCTGATCCGGGTCGGCTGGCCGCGGAGACACAGCGGGCCCAGCGCGCCGGCGCCGACTGGTTGCATGTGGATATAATGGACGGGCATTTCGTGCCCAACCTCTCCTTTGGCCCCGCCGTGGTCCAGCGGCTGCGCCCGCTGGCGCGGCTGACCTTCGACGTGCATCTGATGTGCTCGCGCCCGGAACTCCTCCTGGAGCCCTTTGCCAAGGCGGGAGCCAACAACCTCACCGTCCACGTCGAGCTAGGCGACCGGGTGATGACCTCGCTCTGGAAAATCCGCTCGCTGGGCGTGAAGGTGGGGCTGGCGATCAACCCGCCCACGGCCATCGGCAATGTCCTACCCTATCTCGAACACCTTGATCTCCTGCTCATTATGACGGTCAACCCAGGCTTCGGCGGCCAACCGTTCATCGACGAGACCCTCCCCAAAATCCAACAGGCCGCCCGCTGGCGCCGAGAGCGTGCCTGGCGCTATCGGATCGAGGTGGACGGCGGCATCGACCTCACCACCGCCGCCGAGTGCGCCCGGGCGGGCGCCGACACTTTTGTCAGCGGGACGGCCTTGTTCCATCGGCGGAACCTGCGCGCCGCCGTGCACCAGATGCGACGGGTGGTGCAGCAGGCCGGACGGCACGCCCCTCATTCGAAGGCCAAACATACCCCATGAGCACCATCAAGTTCGGAACCGACGGCTGGCGGGCCGTCATCGGCGAGGAGTTTACCTTCGCCAACGTCGAGCGGGTTGCCCAGGCCGCCGCCCAGTATTGGCTGGCCCATCCGATTGCCGGCACCCAACCGCGGGTGGTGGTGGGCTATGATCGGCGCTTCCTTTCCGACCAGTTCGCCCGCCGCACCGCCGAGGTCCTGGCCAGCAACGGCTTGGCCGTGGTGCTGACCACGGTACCGACTCCGACCCCGGCCGTCTCCGTGGCGGTCAAGGCCCAACAGGCGGTCGGTGGGGTGATGATCACCGCCAGCCATAATCCCCCCGCCTTCAACGGCTTCAAGTTGAAGGCCTGGTTCGGCGGCTCGGCGGACCCGGCCATCTGCCAAGGGGTCGAGGCTTGGCTGGACCGCACCCCGGTTCCCCCGTCAGCGGGCCGCGCACCCGCGCCCGGCTTCCGCCTGGCCGACCTTCGCCCCGCCCATTTCCGCGCCGTGAAGAAGCTGGTGGACTTTCCGCTCGTCGCTCGGTCGAAACTCCGGTTCGCCCACGACCCCCTTTTTGGCGTCGGCGCGGGCTGTTTCGACCAGCTCCTGGCCGGCACCAGTTGCCGCGTGACCACCCTCAACGCGGACCATGATCCGGCCTTCGGTGGGATCAACCCGGAACCGGTTCCGGCGAACTACGCCCGCTCGGCCGCCTACTTGCGCCGTCACCCCCATGACCTTTGTCTAGTGACCGATGGTGACGCCGACCGGGTGGGGGCGATGGACGGGCACGGCAACCTGATCACCACGCACCAACTGATCTGCCTGCTCCTGCATCACGCCGTGGCCAACCGCCAGGGCCGGGGGCGCGTTGTTAAGGCCCTGACCGCCACCTCGATGGTGGACAAGATGTGTGCCGCTCGCGGGTTGGAGCTGGTCGAGACGGGGGTGGGATTCAAATACATCTGTGCCGAGATGCTCAAAGGCGGGGTTTTGCTCGGCGCCGAAGAGAGCGGGGGGATCGGGTTCCCGGGCCACGTCCCCGAACGCGACGGGATCCTCGCTGGGTTGATGCTGCTCGAGTTATTAGCCGTCGAACGCCAACCGGTGACGCGGTTGTTGGCCGCGCTCGAACGCGAGTTTGGCCCGCATCGCTACGCGCGGATCGACATTCATTTCCCGCTGGAGCAGCGGGCCGCCCTCATGGAGTACTGCCGCACCCACCCGCCCAGTCGGCTCCTGCGTTCCCCGCTCGCCGAGATCAAGAGCTTCGATGGGGTCAAGTACATCGCCCAGGACGGCGCCTGGCTCATGCTCCGCGGCTCAGGCACCGAGCCGATCCTCCGGATTTACGCGGAAGCGCCGAGCGATGCCGGCGCCCGCCAACTCCTCAAGGTCGGTGTCAAGCTGACCCAGCAGGTGGCGTAGGCCAGCCCGGCTCCCGCCGCACCCTAAGCCGTCTCCTCTCACCTCCGCCAGCGCCCGGGTCGGGGGTCAGCTCCCTGCGTTGGGGTCCAGGTGTGGCGCCCCGACGGGACCGTTGTCATCGTCGGTCTGGTTGCGCCCGGCCAGCAAGAACATCGCCCACAAAAGGACCGCGCACCCAGTGAAGGTGCTCTCCAAGCCCGCGAGCGAGAAGCCGAGCCGCCCGCCCGCCCCGGCCAGGAAATCCATCACCGCGTGGGCGGCGACCA
>JAJXTA010000684.1 GCA_021784265.1 bacterium
GGCCACCTCAGCCAGCGTCACGGCCAACCGCTCCGTCGGGCGCGTGGCCAGGAACCGTGCGCGGTTCTGCTTCAGTGTCTGACAAGCCGCGGTGATGGTCTCGGCGGTCAGCGTGGCTTCGGGTGGCAGATCGGCCAGGAAGTAGTTGGGCAGGTTCATCGGGAGCGTGGTGGGGCGATGGGCAGTCAGCAGGCCGCCGGCGAGCGGGCCTCGCGCCCGGAGACACGCGCTTGGTCACGCGGGCGTAAGGCCCGCAAACAAGGCAGCGCCGCCAGGGAACTCACCACGAGCAGCGGCAGCAGCACCACCGTGTAGAGATGGGTGAACCCATGCGGGAGACCGCACAACCAAAGGGTGCGGGTCTGCCGGGAACGGGCGGTGGTCAGCGGGCGGGCCATGATCCAGGGGCGGACGGGGTTAGGGCATCACGCCCAGGGTCGGCAACGCAAGGCTCCGCAGGGAGCAACCGCGCGGCTCCGCCTCCGCCGCCCGGCCCAGCAGCTCGAAGCCGGTCCCGCGCCGGAGCACCACGTCTTCGGTTTGGATGGCCGCGACCGACCAGACATTGGCCAGATCAACCACCCGCAGCAGACCGGCTTCGCCCTCCCCCACTTCCTGACCCGTTTCCGGCGAGATCACCGTCGTCCGCGCCCAGGGCGGGAAACGGAAGACCCGCACCGGCGGGGCCTCGGCCAAATGCGCCGGGCGAACCCCGAGGACGCGGTCGTAGGCCTGCGAACCCAGTTCGCACATGCCGTACTCGCAACCAATGGCCTCCGGTTCCAAGCCGAGTTGCCGCCCCACCAGCGCATGCAGGGCTTCCCGGCTGAGAATCCGCGAGCGCCCCTTGTACCCGCCGGTTTCGAGGGCGCTCGACCCGGGCGGGAGTTGGCAATGCTGTCCCGTCCGCTCCAGCTCATCCGCCAGATGCACGAACGAGAACGCGGTCCCCAACACCCACAACGGTCGCCGCCCCGCAACCGCCTCGCCCAACACCCGCCAAGCCGTCGGCCAGTCAAGGTCCCATTCTGCTTCGCCGACGCGCGTGCCGCAGAAGGCCGAGTCAGCGGCGCCCAGGGCTTGCCGGACCGTCTCGAACATGTGGACCAGCGAGGAGTGAGGGCTGGCGGACGGGGGCGGCGTCAGAATGAGAAACCGGGGACGCGCTCCCGCCTCCCGTCGCTCCCCCGGCAGACAATGGCGCCGGAACCAGGGTAGGAGCGAGGCCTCATACAACCGGAGGGAAGCGGCGTGGTGAAAATGCCGGCTCGGCCGGTAACCGGTCGTGCCGCTGGACTCGAAGACGGTGGTCCGCTGGCTGGCGGGCAGGCTGGTGAACTCGAACTGCTTGAAGGCCGAGGTGGGGACCGCCGGTATAGCCCGCCAATGGCGCACGTTCCCGGGGTGGCTCCGCCGCCGAGCGCACCACTCGCGGTAAGGCCCGACGTGCTCGTGCTGCAAGGCGAAGAGCGCCAGGGCGAGGGCGTTAAACACGCGCTCATCGCCCGGGGAGGGTGCGTGCTCCCCTGGTTGGCCTAAGTGAGAGGAGGCGATGAACCGTTGCACGGTCGCCGCCACCTCGGAGAATGTCCGGTCGTGAATCATGCGGTTTTGTTGCGCATCGGCGAAGATGCCCGGCTGGTTTGCCGCCACAGCCGACCCTGAGTATAACGCGCACGCGCGGGGGCGCAACCAAAACGGACTTGGCCTCGCGCACCCGGCGCCTTCGCCGAGCCGGCCCGCCGGCGGTGCCCTACCCTTGCGCCCCGCGGGCTTGCGCGCGCAGGTAACGCCAACGATCCAGCCCGACGGCGAGGATGATCACGACCCCGATGATGATCTCTTGGGTGTAATTGGGCCACCCCATCTGATTGGAACCATTGCGCAGCACCGCCATGATCAAGGCCCCCACCAACGACCCGAGGATGCTGCCGGTGCCGCCATTGAGGCTGGCGCCGCCAATCACCACGGCCGCGATCACATCCAACTCCAGGCCCAGCGCAACGGTGGGATCCCCCTGCGTCAGCCGCGACAGTTGCATCAGCCCCGACAGGCCGAAAAACAGCCCGCCGATCGTGTAGATCAACAGCTTGTGCAGCCGCACTCGGAGACCGCAGAGCCGGGCGGTGGCTTCATTGGATCCGATGGCAAAAACGTAGCGCCCGAACACGGTCTGGCGCATCACGACGACCATGAGCGCCGCCAGCGCCAAGGTGATCCACACCCCCGGCGGCAAGGGGAAGAGGCGTTCCGGGTTGGTTTGGCTCATGAGCAGGTTCACCGGGTTGTCGGGTGGGTTGACGGTCTGGTTGCCCGCCAGCCACTTGGCCCCACCGCGGGCCACCCCCATCATCCCCAGGGTGACGATGAACGGGGTCATGTTGCAGCCGGCGATCACCGCCCCGTCTGCCAGCCCGATGCCGCCGCCAGCCAGCAGGGTGAGGAGGCACGCCCAGAGCGGCGCGACATGCCGCGCCAGCAAGGTGGCCCCCACCACGCTGGTGAACGCCACCGCCGAGCCAACGCTCAAGTCGATCCCGCCGCTGACGATAATCAAGGTCATCCCCAGCGCGCTCACGGCGACAATCACGGTTTGGGTCAGCACGATCTTCGCGTTCGCCCCGGAGGCGAAGGCTTTCAGCCCCTGGTAGGCCGCGTCGTCACGCCAACGAGCGGAGTGGAGGGTGTGCCAGAAGCCGGTCCAGCCGTGGCTGTTGGCGGTGTCCATTTGGCCCCGCAGGTCCTGCCAACCCAGGAGGACGGCGAACAGCAGGATGACAAAGAGGAGCATGAGGATCGGTCCCAGGACGCGGAGGGCTCGCTGGAACAGGGCCGGCATGCGATCCGCCGCCGGGCTCATGCTCCCGCCTCCCGCTCGCTCGGCTCCCCTTGGCCGACGGCCGCGGCGATGATGCTCGGCTCGGTCCATTCACCCACCGGACGGACCTCGCCCAAGACGCCGCGACACATCACCCCGATGGTGTCGCACACCCCGAGCAGCTCGGGCAGGTACGAGCTGATAAACAGCACCGCTTTGCCTTGCGCGG
>JAJXTA010000685.1 GCA_021784265.1 bacterium
CAACAACCCGAGCTTATCACACCAGTAATACCAGCGGTCGGGCTCGACCTTGACGTGTTTGCGGCAGAAGTTCATCCCCAGCTTCTTGGTCGTCTCGATGTCCGAGCGCAGCGCCGCATCGGTGGGGGCCGTGTACAGGCCGTCCGGCCAGAAGCCTTGATCCAGGAAACCGACCTGAAAGACGAACTGGTTGTTGAGGAGAATGCGGGTGATGCCCAGGGCGTCCTTGCCCAGGGCAACCTTGCGCATGCCGAAATAGCCGCGCACGCGGTCGAGCCTCTTGCCGTCCTGCAGCAGCGTCACGCGCAGGCCGTAGAGAAAGGGTGCAGCCGGCGTCCAGGGCTTGGCCTGCGGGACCGGCAGCGTGATGCGCGGCTCAATCAGGCCGGAAGGGGCGGCCCCGCCGTTGCTCTCCTGGGTGGACACCTCGCCCGACTGGATGACGTGGCTGCCCTCCAGCACCTCGACCTTGACCGTGAGTTTGCCCGGGCCGGCCGTGGCCCGCGTCTCGAGCGTGACGGCGGATTGATCGAATTGCGGGGTGATCTTCAGCGATTCGATGTGGACTTGAGGAACCGGTTCGAGCCAGACCGTTTGCCAAATCCCCGAGGTCGAAGTGTACATGATGCCGCCGGGTTTGCGCACCTGCTTGCCATGAGCCTGTCCCCCCTCGGTCGGGTCCCAAACCGCCACCGTCACTTCCTGCGGTCCGGTGGGCTGGAGCGCGTCGGTGATATCGAAGCTGAACGGATCGTAGCCGCCTCGGTGGGTGCCGATCTCACGGCCGTTGACCCAGACCGTGGCTTCCCAGTCCACCGCCCCGAAATGCAACAGCACCCGCTGGTTCGCCCAGCCGCGGGGCAGGTCGATGGTGCGGCGGTACCAGAGCCGGCTCCGTTCATCCAGCGGTTTCATCACGCCCGAGAGGGCCGATTCGACCGGGTAAGGAACCAGGATCTGGCCCTCGAACTGTGCCGGGCGTTGGGCCTCCCGGCCGGTGATGGCGTAATCCCACAGCCCGTTGAGGTTCAGCCAGGCCTGCCGCACCATCTGCGGCCGCGGATATTCCGGCAGGGCGTTTTTGGGCGAGACCTCCTTGGCCCACCGGGTGCTCAGCGGGCCCGGAGCGGGCTTCCAGGCCGCGGCTAGAGTGCTCACCGCCCCCACGACCAGCACCAGCAGAACCGGGACCCACTCGAGCGCTCGACGCGGCCTCCAGCCACGGTACCGCCGTGGCCTCGCGGGTAGGGAGTCTTGGGTGCCAGGTGGCAGGGAGGGAGGACCGACGGCGCGCTGCGAACGGAACGGTTCATGGGTCAGGATAGCCGAATTCATGGCCGGGAGTTTAGGTTCCCGGACCACGAGAATCCAGTCTGGTCCGATCAGTTTGTCGCGGGCCCGGCGGGGCTGCGGCTTGGCCTATTCCGGCAGCAGTTGCACGCAGCGCAGCTCGCGCTGATCGCGCAGATAGAGGCGGCCGTCGGCGTAGGCGGGGTTGCACCAGTTGTTCCCGCAGACCTGGGTGGCGCTCAGCTCGCGACACTGGCTGGGATCGGCGGCGAAAAGCACCAGGAGGCCGCCGTCGGTGAGCATCAGGATGCGGTCACCCATGACGATGAAGGCGGCGTAGGCCCGGCCCCCGGCGCTCTGGAAGTAGCCCTCCTTGGACCACCGTTGCTTGCCGCTGGGGATGTCCACGCAGATGAGGTTCTTGGCCGGCCCCACGCCGTAGAGGCACGGGCCGACGGCGACGGGGCTCGAGAAGTTGATCGCCGATTCCATGTCGGCATAGACCGTCGTGGCCTTGAAGCCCTCGGCGGCGGGCGTGACCCGGATGCCGACCAAGCCGGCCTGATGCGACGCCACCACGACCATGTCGCCCACGATCACCGGCGTGGTGATATGCCGGCCGATCGAGGATTTCACCGGCACTCGCCACAGCAAGGCGCCGTCGGCGGTCGCCACGCTCATGACGCCGGCCGCGGTGAACGAGACGGCTTGGCGCACCCCGCCGAGGGTGGCGATCACGGGGCCGGAATGGCCGGGCACATCGTTCTGGGACTTCCAGCGCACCTGGCCGTTTCGCTTGTCGAAGCAGACGATGCTGGCCCCGTTGGTCCCTCCGGCACCCACCAGGATGCGCTCGCCGTCGATGACCGGCGAGTCGGTGTAGCCGTGTCGGCTGGCCCCGACCGCCGCCCCGTGCTCGCCGAAGAACAACGCCCCGAAATCCTTCACGAAGTTGACCCGCCACCGCAGTTTGCCGTCCTGGGCGTCGCGGCATTGGAATTCCCCTTGGCACGACTGGGCGTACACGCGGTCGCCATCGGCCATGGGCGTGCCGCGCGGCCCCGCCTGGCTCTGGGTATCCAGGAAGGTGCGATCGACCGGCGCCGACCAGAGCTCGCGGCCGCTGGCGGCGTCCGCGGCGTGGAGCGTTTCCTGTCCCGCCTGGGCATCGAGGTAGAAAACCTTGCCGCCCGCCACAATTGGGGAGCCGAGGCCGAACCCGACTGGGCTGTGCCAGACCACTTTGGGATCGGCGGGCAGGGTGGTGGGCGTGGGGACGCCGGCGGGCACGTGGCCATCCTGTTGGGGTCCCCGCCAGCGCGGCCAATCGGCCCCGGCGCCGCCCGAGGAAAGCAAGAGAAAGAGCCCGAGACACAAAACAGCCCCCGGGTGTCGTGATGGGCGAAACCCCGCGCCGCTTAACGGGCGCGGCGGTCGCGCCGCCCAACCCGTCCGCCCTTGAGGTTGCCGACGGACCACCCCCACCCGGGACCACCACGCTTCAGAGCCATTCACGGCGGCCATAGTGCGGCGGCTGACCAGCGGTGGCCAGTAGAATGCGCCGCCCGCCGGACGCCGGCCTGGGAGCGCCGACATCCGTGTCGGCTCATAGGCGAGCCCGATCGAGGACAACGGGGCGCGCCACAACGCTCGCCCTCCCAGCGCGAGGTCCCCGGTGCGCTTTGGCCGCCCCAACCTGGAGACTTGAAAAGCGGCGGTCGTCGTGGAGAATCCCCCCCTCTGATCGTGATGCCGCT
>JAJXTA010000686.1 GCA_021784265.1 bacterium
AAAACAGCTCTGTGGACATGGTGCTGCGCGTGGAGGTGCCAGGGGTTTTGGAGAGCGCTCGGTTCGTCCCCGAGGCGGCCCGGGTCCTGAAGCCGGGCGGGCTGCTGGTTGGGGTTTTCCATAACGCCGGTTCAGCGCGGGGCCTCTCTCGCGTGTTTCTGGACCGGTGGCGTGGCAAGCCGTGTTTCTACCAGATGAGCTACCCCCGCTGGAAGCGGCAGGTCCTTGGCAGGCACTTCACAGTAAGCCATGCCGAGGGGATCGGTTGGCCTCCCTTCGGCCGCTTCAGCGATTCACCGCTCGTGCCCGCCGCCGCGCGGCTGGAGCAGTGGCTCGGCTTGCGGCGGTTGACGGCGTTGAGTCCGTGGGTGCTCTTCATCGCCCAAAAGCGGCCGGGGGGGGAAGAGGGAAGACGGAGGGCGGAAGGCGGCGTGGAGACTGAGGGCTGAGGACCGAGGCCGGAGGGGGAGAGGTTAGCGGTAAGCGGCGAGCGGTGAATGGTGAGTGCCGCTCGGATCGGCACCTCGACCGGAGGGCCGGTCTCGGCGGGGAGAGTGGGGAGGTAAACGGTTAGTGGTTAACAGTGACTGGTGGAGGAACGGGCTGAAGGCTGAGGGCGAAAGGCTGGAGTCAGAGGACGGAGAGCGGTGAAGGCAGACTATGCCGGCGGTTGAACGAAATGCAATGGAGGCGGTCGGAAGCGGCGCGAGGGTAGCCGCGGCCGGGCTGGACGCGATGACGGAGGACGAATACGCGCGGTCGCAGGCGCTGTTGGGGGAGACGGTGGTGGAAGCCGGTGGCTGCTATTGGCAAGAGGTGGCGCCGCTGTTCTACCGGCCGCTGTTGCCGTTCAAGGAGGTGCAGTTGCACCCGGCGCGCTGGCCTTGGCTGGGGCGGCTGGGGGGTGTCCAGCACGCCGTGCGGGGCCGCGAGGGGGCCAACTCCTGGCTGAACCTGCTGGTCTTCGAGGACCCGGCGACCTACTCGCTGGACCAACTGGATCGACGCGAGCGCAAGGAGGTGATGCGTGCGGCCGGCACGTTTGCCGTGGCGCGAATCACCGCGGCGGCAGAGCTCCTAGAATGCGGGCACGCGGTCTATCGCTCATTCTATGACCGCACCCGCTATGAGTACCGAGCGGACCGCGGGACCCAGCGGCGTTCGAGCGATGGGTCGAGGCGCTGTTTCGATCCCCGAAGACCATCGTGCTCGGGGTTTATCATCAGCAGCGGTTGCGCGCGGTGAGCATCGCGTATCTGGTGGGTAATACCCTCGTCTATCCCACCTTCTTTTGCGACACGGAGGCGATGCGCCTGCACGCGACGGCCTTCACGTTGCACGCCTTACGCCAGACTGCGGCAGCGCGGGCGGACATCAAGCAGATCTTCATCGGCACCTACAAGGAAGGGGGACGCACTGGAACGGCGCAGTTCTACCTCGATCGCGGGTGTCGGCTGGTGCGCCGGCCGGCCCATCTGGTGGTAAATCCGGTCGCCAAACTGGTGCTGAGTTGGTGTTTGCCCAAACAGCACCGCCGGCTGGTGGGGGTGTTGGCCGGGGATCCGCCCGAGCTGCCCTGCGGGCGGATGGCCATGCAGAGTACCCGGCCGTGAGGGGAGCCGGCAGTTTGGGAGCCTGGGTTCCGAGCATTCGCTCCGCGCATTGATGGGCTACCGCTCTGAGGACGTACCCCACCCAGCCCCTGTGAACCCGTGAACCGGTTCTCTCCCTTGACCTCGGCGCTAGTCGGCGCACCCGTAGGTTCGTTGCGCGCCGCTCCGTTGGCGGCCGACCCACCCATACTCGTGGAGTCTTCCGGGGTGGCGGCGCCCGAGTGGGACGAGTTCCTGGAGTCGCACCCGCAGGGCCAGTTCCAACAATCGGCGATGTGGGCGGCCGCCAAGGCGGGCGCCGGCTGGCAGGTCTTTCGGACCCTAGCACGCCGGCAGGGAGAACTCATCGGGGGGGCGCAAGTTCTGGTTCAGCCGACACGCGCGGGCAAGGTCGCGTTCGTGAATAAGGGACCAGTGGTCGATCCGACCGATTCGGCTTTGTTCGAACAGGTCCTCGCGGCCGTAGGGGTGGCGTGCCGCCGGCACCGGGTACGGGCCCTGATTGTTCAGTTGCCGGATCATGCGGGCGAGCTTTTGTCGCGTTTGCAGGGTCGCGGCTTCGCGCGCAACCATTTTGGTGGCATCGTGCGCTCCACGCTGGTGCTGGACCTGGGGAAAGGAGCGGAGCCCCTTTTCCGAGAATTCCGCAAGAGCACGCGGTGGGAGGTGCGTCGGGCCGAACGCGGTGGGGTCCGCGTCCGGGAAGGGGCGGAGGCGGATCTGCCGGTGTTCTTCGAACTGATGCTCGCCACATGCCAACGGCAACAAACTCGTCCCAACCCGGCCACGGTGGAGGAATTGTGCGCGTTGTGGGCGGCCTTTCGCGAACGGCACCGGGTGCGGTTAACTCTAGCCGAGGTGGAGGGCAAGGCGATCGGTGGCCTGCTCTCCCTCCGTTTCGGCGAGCGGGTGACCGTGTGGAAGAAAGGCGGGGTCAGCTCCCATAACGCGGTTCATGCCAGCTCGCTGTTGATCTTCGAAGCCGTGCGGTGGGGATGTGAGGCGGGGTGCCGTTGGCTCGATTTTGGGGCGCTGCGGCCCGACATCGCGCGCGCCCTCCTCGACGGCCAGCCGTTGAGCGAGCCTCAGAAGCAAAGCCGCGACTTTTTCGAGTTGGGTTTCGGTGGCGTGCCCTGGTGGCAACCCGAATCCCTCATCCATTTCCCCAACCCGCTCTTGCGCTGGGCTTACGCGGCCTTTGCCCGGTGGAAGTATGGGAGCGGTTGAGGCCCGGCCAACCGCAGCCGGGGGCCGCAAGTGGTGAATGCCGATGGGATCGGCACCTCGACTGGGGAGCGGTCTCGGCGGTGGTTGGGGAGTGGCGTAGCCGCTGGCTTCAGCCAGCGCTGGGGCTGCCGCGGCGCAACCCGAAGGCCGCCGCGAGCGTGTCGTTTTGCCGCTCGCTCACGTTCGCGGCTCGGCGGAGAGTGAGG
>JAJXTA010000015.1 GCA_021784265.1 bacterium
ACCAGTTGGCCGGCTGGCGCCTGCGGTGCGAGGCCGGGGCCGAAGCCAGCCTGACCGTGAGCCGCGCCCAGAACCTCTGGGACCGGCCCGTCGCCCGGTTTCGCTATCACGGGAGCGGTCAAGCCAACCCCACCCCTCGCGTCTTCCTGGTTCCGCCCCAACCGGTGGCGCTGCCGGACAACGCTGACGCGGTGGACCTGTGGGTCTATGGCAACCGTTGGGATTGGGTGAATCCCCCGGACACCCCGCCGGTGCGGGTGACACTCCACCTGCGCGACGGCGACGGCCAGGCGCACGCGGTGCAGGTGGATCGGATTCGCTGGCAGGAATGGTGGCTGATGCATCGCCGGTTGCCGGCGGCGAAACCGCCGGTGCGTCTCGAGACCCTCGAACTCAGCGGGGGCTGGCAGCGGGAGTGGCGCGAGCTGTTCCTGGACTCGATCCGCTGCTACCAGGAACCGCTCGGTCCGTTGCGCTTTGCACCGCGTCCGCGACGCAACCTGACGTTGTTCCCCGGCCAATCGGCCGGCGCCAACACCGGCCCGGGCACCCTCCCCTTTCCGACCCGGGAACGGACGATCCTGCCCGCGCAAAGGGCCGGACGGTTTGAGGACCATACCCGGGCCAGCCAAGGCGCGTTCGAGTTCGACTACCAGGGGCACGACGGGAGAATTCACTACCGGTTTGATCCGAGCCGCGGTCTGGGAGGGTTGAGCGCCACGTTCCAGGGCCAGCCGGTCGGGACCTTGTTGGACGGCGCGCGGGTGCGAACATCCGAAGGTCCGACGCCCGTCCCGTTGGCGGGCGAGCCCGCCCTGCGGGATGGGGTGGTGAGCGCCCGCTATGACGATGGCACCACTCTGCGGCTGCGGCTGTGGCAGAAGTCCCTGGTGGTCGATGTCCTCAATCCCACCGGGCGCGCCACGGAGTTGAGCTTCGGCCAGCTCACCGGCCTGCGGGAGCCGCGTACCATCCGCGTGCCTTATCTCACCTACGGGGGCGGGCCGCATCCGTGTGTCGTGCTTTCCTGGGCGGGCGCGCATCCGGTGTTCACCTCGCTCTGGCTGGACTGGTACCGCTCGAACGGTTCGGAACCTTACGCCGTCGAAAGCGCCACCACCAACGCCGCCCACATCAACGGCGGTGTCCGGTACCACCCGCGCACCGACGGTCGGCGCAACCCGCTGTTCGAGCGCCTATTCCTCACCGTCTCGCCGCGCTTCGAGGAGGTCTTGCCCACCGTGCCCAACCCCGTGGGGTTGCATGCCCACGCGGCCGCCGACCGGCTCTGGCAGGAGTCGTGGGGACCGGATGACTTCGATAAGCAGATGCGGCGGAGCGAGCGGTTGCGCGCCTACGGCATCGAGAAGCTTATCCAATGCAACCACGAGATCGCTTGGCGCGACGGCGGCGAGAGCTTCACCCTGCGGCTCCATGCGGCCCCCAAGAAGGGCGGCGACAGCGCCCTGGCGCGTTACGTGGCGCACCAGCGCGGGTTAGGTTGGCTGGCCGGCCTGTATAGCAACTATACCGACTACGCCCCGGTGAACGAGTTCTGGAGCCCGGACGGCGTGCAACGCGCCAGCGACGGCCAATGGCGCAGCGCCTGGCCCCGCTGTTGGGCGGAGAAGCCGCTGCGGGCCGTCGAGTTCGACGCCCGCCTGGCGCCCCAACTCGAGGCCCGTTACCGTCCCAATAGCGCCTACACCGACGTGCACACCGCCGTTGCCCCCTGGAACTACACCGATTACGACACCCGCGTGCCCGGGGCGGGGACGTTCGCCCAGACGTTTTATGCCTATGGCGAGCTGCTGCGCCACGACTCCCAGAGCTACGGCGGGCCCATCTTCTCGGAGGGCACCTACCAGTGGCTCTACGCCGGTTTAGCCGACGGCAATTATGCCCTCGCCTATGACGGGCGCCCTCCCGCCACCGAGCCCCTCCTGCCCGTGTTTGACCTCGAACAAATCCACCCCAAGGAATGCGACATCGGCATGGGCTGGACCGCGCAATTCTGCGACGCGATCCCCGGCTGGCGCACCCCGGAACACCTGGACCAAGCCATCGACCGGTTTCTGCTCCATACGCTGGCCTACGGCCACATCGGTTGGCTAGTCGAGGAAGAACACGGCTTGGCCCGGACCTGCCGCTCCTATTACATGCTGCAGCAGGTGCAGGCACGCTACGGGTTGCAGGCCCCCACCCGCCTCGCCTACTGGGATGGGGCCCGGCTCCACAACGTCTCGGAGGCGCTGGTGTTGGACCTGCCCCGAACCCGACGCCAGCTCTACCTCGAGTACCCGTCCGGCCTCCGCCTCTGGCTCAACGATCACCCAACGGAGAATTGGCCTGTGCCGGTGCCTGCGGCGCTGGCGGGCTCCTTCGGGGAGGAGGCGCCGCCCCAGCGCGGTGTGGGCGCCGCGTCCCGGCGAACGGCGGCCCAGCGGCTCCTCACGCTGCCGCCCGCCGGCTGGCTGGCCTACGACCGCGCCGCCGGGCTTTTCAGCTTCTCCGGGCTGGACCACAGCCATCGCGTGGATTACTTGCGCAGCCCGGCCTACACCTACCTGGACGGCCGCGGGCAATGGTTTGCAACGCCGGAGGCGGCGTGTGACGGCGCGATGGCCCTCCGCCCCCTCACCGACCACCGGCTCCAAATTACCCGGATTTCCGGCACCGGCGCCTTCCTCCTGCTCCGGCCCTACGGGGCGCGGGGTTACCTGGCGAGCTGCACAGTGGTGGACGTGGATAACCACCCCCTCAAGCCTCCCGCCAGCGTGGACACCGGCAACGCCACCCGCGTCGGCCCAGTGGACAACGGGTTGCGCTACGTCCTCGCCTTCCGCCCACGCCCATGAGCGCGGTGTATGTCCTCCAGCACGCGGCGCCGGAGACGCCCGGGTTGATCAGTGGGGCGCTTACGGCAGCCGGCCTGGGCGCCACAATGGTGCGCCCGTTTCTCCGCGAGCCGGTGCCGCGCCAGATGGGCCGGCACGCCGCCTTGGTCGTCATGGGCGGGCCTATGGGCGTGTATGAGCAGGAGCAACATCCCTTCTTGCGGCAGGAGCTCGAGCTCATCCGGGACGCCCTGACGCGGCAGCGCCCGGTTCTGGGCGTATGTTTAGGCAGCCAGCTCTTGGCCGCCGCGCTCGACGCCCGGGTGGCCCCGGGCCGTCAGAAAGAGATCGGGTGGCACACCGTCACCCTCAAGCCCGCAGCCGTCCAAGACCCCCTCTGGCGCGACCTGCCGGACTCCTTCATGGGCTGGCACTGGCATGGTGACGTCTTCCGGCTCCCCCGGGGCGCAGTCGCCTTGGCCTCGTCGAAATTGACACCCTGCCAGGCATTCCGCTTTGGGCCCAACGCTTACGGCCTCCTCTTCCACGCCGAGGTCACGCCGCGGATCCTCCGCGCCATGCTCCGGACCTTCCCCGCCGACGTCGTGGAGGCCGGTCTGACCCGCGCGACGCTCTTGGCCGGCGCGGCGCGAAATCTGGCCGCCTTGAGCGGGATCGGTAAAACCGTCTTCCGCCGCTGGGCCGCACTCGCGGCCAGCCGCTGACCCCGCGCGCGGACGGCGGCGCCGCCTCTCAGCCCGGGGTGCCCTTACCGAGCCGCGCCGGGCCCACCGTTCGCCTCCCGACCGCCCCCGGTCATGGCTGCTTCACCACCCGGTAATTGCGGGCGTTGATCGCGCTCGAGGCCAAGTCGATATAAACGTAGGGACTGCTCGGCAGGCTCAGGGTCGTCAGCGTGGTCCAAACGGCGGGGTTGGTCGGCGTCGAGTAATCAATGCGGTACTGCGCCCCGACGGTCCCGTTGATGGTCACACCGGCGTAGGCGCCGATGCCGATGACGGTCAGCGTGGCGGCGGGGCTGAGGACGGCGCCGCTGGCGTTCTGCACCGCCACCGAGTAGGTCCCGGCGTCACCCGCCACCAGGTTCGACAAACTCAGACACGCGTTGGTGGCCCCGGTGATCGGGACGCTGTTAAGATACCACTGGTAGCCAAGGGTGCCCGGCCCGCTGGCGGCGGCGCAGAGATTGGCGGCGCCGAAGGCGGTGGCGGTGGTATTGGTCGGGCTGAGCGTGAGGGTGGGCGGCGGGCCAACCGGACATTTGCCGGCCACGCTGGCGTTGTAGAGGGAGGCGATTTCCGCCGCGGACAAGGCGCGGTCGTACACGGCGGCCTCATCGATCAAGCCGGCAAAGTACTCCCCGCAGCAGACCGAACTCCCGAGCCGGAGGCCCGCCGTGGTCCCGACGTAATTCGGCTCGACCGCGTTGGTGCCATAAGCCACGCCGTTGACATAAACGATGGCGTTGGTGCCATCCACCGTTTCGGCCACGTGGTACCAGAGCCCCGTCTGGGCAAAGACGCCGGAAGGCACGCCGTAGCTGCAGCCGCCCGGCTGGCGGATGGTCGCCATGAACTGCCCGTCCTGGAGGGCGATGCCCCAGTCCATGCAACTTTGGTAGGCCGACACCAGCCCGCGCCGCCCGCTTTGGAACGTCGCCGAGCTGACCCAGGCCTCGACCGTCCACCGGCTCCCCGGCGACCAGGTCCCGAGATCCACGTAGCCGCTCTGGCCATCGAAACTAAACGCGGAGCCGATGTAGCCATTGGTGAACGTGACGCCGCCGTGGAGCGTGCCATTGTGCTGGCCCAGTTCGTCGGCGGCATTGGTCTCTCCCCGCCACCAGGCCAACAGCCCGGCCGGGGCTGGCTGGCAGGCGACCACCGCGAAGGGTAAGCTGGCTTGGGCGGTGTGGTTCGAGCCGTCCGTGGCGCGCACGTCTAAGGGAAAGGTCCCCACCGTCGTCGGCGTGCCCGCGAAGAGGCCGTTGGGCGCCAGGCTCATCCCGGGCGGGAGCTGGGCGTCGCCTTGGGTGAAGGTGAAGGGCGGGAAGGCATGCGCCAGCGAGAGCGGCTGGGCGTAGGGCTGGTTGGTGGTCCCCGGCACCAGGGTGGCGGGCACGATCGTCGGCGTCAGGCACTTGCCCTCAGGGCCGGCATAGTACAGCGCGCTGATCTCCTCGGCGGTCAACGCCCGATTGTAGAGTGCCGGCTCGTCGATCAGTCCGCTGAACAGACAACTGAAACCGCCATTGTTGATATCGGCCCCGATGAGGAATGGGTGGTTGTCATAGGCCAGCGTGCCGCCCGCCACGGCCGCCGCCACCGGTTCCCCGTTGACGTAAAGCACTTGGTTGCTGCTCGTGTTTGCCACCGTATAGGCCAGGTGATACCACAGGCCCGGCACCGGGTTGAGGGTGTAGGCCAAGACCGGGCCGCCGCCGCCCGCGAACAACGTGGTCGCATGCAGGACCCCGTCTTGCACCCACAACACGTAGGAGTCATCGCTGCCGCTCCCGACCGGCTTGCCCAACAGCACCCGGCAGGCATCGGCGCGGTTGAAGCTGGCCCAGCATTCGACGGTCAGGTTGGTCGGGCGCAGCGAGGGCGAATCCGGCACGGTGACGTACTCAGCCACGCCGTCGGGCGCGAAGGCCTGGCCCACCAAGCCTGGGGCATAGGCGAACCGGTTCGTCACCGCCAAGCTGCCGTTGTTCGTGCCCACGACATCCGCCGTGCTGCCATCACCCGGCCACCAACTGATCAGCCCCGCCGGGGCCGCCAGGCAGGCATACGGCGCCGCGATGGTGGTATCGACGAGGTTGTTCGGGAAGTAGGGATCGGTCTCCTGGGCCAGGACCACGACGTGATTCGGGAGCGCGCCACTCTGCGGCTGGAGCGTGATCGTGAGCGTGAAGCTGTTGCTCGCCGCCAAGCTCGGGGCCACGCAGGTCAGGACACCATTGGTCACTCCCCAACTGCCCAGCGTCGCGACGGCGGACAGGAAAACCGCGTTGCCCGGCAGGGTGTCATTGAGCACCACCTCGGTCGCGGTGGCCGGACCCAGATTGGTCACCGTCAATGTCAACGTGAGCGGGGCGCCGATCCGGGCCGGGTCCGGCGCGGCCGTCACGCTGACCGCGACATCGGCAACCCCTCCCGCGCCGACCAAACCCACCGGGGCCACATCATCCAGGTAGCTCTCCAGGAAGATGTTGGTGGCGAAGGTGCTGGTGTTGGTCAACTGGCCCGACGCCGAGTAGTCCACGAAGCCCATCGTGCCCCCGTTGTCCGCCACGAAAATATGGCCGCGGCTGTCCACGGTCCCCTGATCGAATTCCTGGACTGGGAAGACCAAATCGCCTACCACGGTCGCGTTGGTCGGGGTGGCCAGCACTTGGGTGATGTGCGTGCTCCCAAAGAGGAGGAACGTGCCGCTGAAGGCGTCGTAGGCCATCCCGTGCGCCGCCGGCAGGTTGGCCAAGAGCCGGGTGGTGACAAACGTCTGGAGGTTGATCAGGCCGAAGTTGCCGCCGCCGCTCGGGCCGCTCACGGTGTAATAAGCCGTGCCGGTGCCATCCCAAGCCAGGGTCCCCACCCCGGTCTCGCTCCCCGTGATCGGGTGCGGGATGCCATTGGTGAACTCCGGCAGCAAGGGAATCTCCGACAGGGCGGAGTTACCGTTGTAGGTGATCCCCGCCCACGCCTTCGTGCGGCTGGGGTCCAGCACCACGTGGCAGGCGCCGCCCCCGGACGGCACCGTGGTAAAGGCGCCGGTTACCGGATCCACCTCACTGATGCTGTTGCCGCCGCATGAACCCACGATCAGCTCCCCCGTGGGTCCCACCGTGAGCCCGTCGGCCCCGGGCAACGTCGCGATGGCCGTGGCGTTGCTCAACGCAAACTGGCGGCCGCCGTCGTAGGTGAACCGCACCTTCTTCACCTGCGACGGGCTTTGGTAGCGGGTGTAGTACAGCAGCCCGGTGGTGGGCGTGCCGGCGAAAAGGGAACCGGACAGCAACAGTCCGGCGGCGGAGGAGATTAGGGAGGAGCGCGGAATTCGACGGTGCATGACGGCGTGCTGGTTTGGGTTGGTCGTTGGCGCCCGGCAACAAACAGGCGTCAACATAGAACCCATTAGAACAAAACCGCGCCGAAAAGCAAGCCCAATCCCCCTGGCCCAAGACAGCGAGTGGCGCCCAGAGTTCTGTTGCCCACGAGGGCGCGGGGGGTAGGAAGAGAATCCCCCCGAAGACAGCGTCCACCCGGACGTCCGCCCGGCGGGAGAGGCGGGAGCTGAGGAGCGCGGGCGTCGTGGCTTGCCCTCCTTGGCGACCTTGGCCTGCGGGCTTCCTCCTTCGGCGACTGGATCAACAGGTTACACCGGATGCCGATACCCGATGCCCGATGCCGCCCCTCCAAATCCTGTGACTCCGGTCCTCAAGCTCCTCTCACCACCCCTCCGCCGGCGGTCTGCGACTGCTCCCCGGAGTTCCTGCCAAGTCCGCGCGGCGCCGGTCGCCGACAAACCAAACCACCGTTCACCTGCCGGGCCAGTACTGCCCTCCTGCGCCTGCCCTCTCACCCGCCTGGCGCACCGCCTACCTCGCATCTTCGTTAAGCACGCCCGTACTCGCTCCAGGTTGGAAGGTTAAGGTTGCGCGCCTGCCGCCGATACGAGTCGCCTCGCCGATGCGAACTGGTCGGCCGATGGCCAAGCAACTGTGTAATCTGGTCCGGGTCGAGGTTGTCGGCCGTGATTCGCAATGAAAACTCTTCGGCGTCCATCTCGCCGCCGCACAGATACATCAACTGGTCGCTCGAATCTGGCATGACCTGCGCTGTGACCTAACAACCGTGAACCGCACCACGCCGCCGGTGACTGTCGCCAACCCAAAAGCCGCAGCGACAACTGACTGGCGTAACCGGCGTTGACCCCAGCGCGGTTTACGCCGCTGTGCCCGGCGTTGGCTGCCTTTTAGGTCCATACCGCACCGCCACCGCGCCGGAGCCGAACTCCCGCCGGCTCAGAGGTTTCAAGTTCACGCGCCGCGACCTCCGTGCGAACAGCGTCGGCCCATGCCCCGCCAGCCTCGGATGCACGATGAACTCATACTCATCGATCAAGCCGAGCTCCGCCAACGCTTGCGGGAGCGTCATCGCCGGGTTCTCCGCCTGCGCCCGATCGCCCGCCTCGGCTTTGCCTTCGTCTCGGATGTCGCGCGGTCGGGCTTCTCAGTCTCGACGATCTCGATTCGGACGACGTCGCCGACTCGCAAAGGCGCCACAGATTTCCAATGAAGGTGGACGTCCTGCGTCGCAGTGGGTCGGGAAGTAAGGCCTCCGACCGAATAGAAAATCTCGCTGCTTGTCTCATCGTGCCTGGCAGGAACCGTTTTGGTTCCGAGCCTGCCGCACGCGCTGACAACGGCATTCAACACCCCTAAGTCGTCTGCCCCAGCCACGCAGACTCGCTTACCGTTGAGACTAACCTCGAAGCCGATCATAGCTTGGCCGAACAGTCTCGGCTGGGACAACCCGGCGCCCAAAGACCAACTGGCTCTTGCAGGTCCATGCCGAGACCATTATGCCACGCCCGAGTCCTCGGCAAGCCGATTCAGGATGCGCTAGTGCCGACCGCGGTCTCCAGGCCGCGAGTCAGGCCCGGCGGCCGCCGGGCACCGCGTCAACTGCCGTGGCGGCCTTGCCGACCCTGGGGTGCGACATCGGCCTCACGCCTCGCGCAAAGACCGCAACGGCGCAAAGGGTATGTCGATGCTGAGCCACAAAACGGCACAAAAGGAAGACGAGGCAGAGCCGCAAAAAGGCACAGAAGGCGCAAGGCAGACGGAGAACGAGGGACGGGTGGCCGCAAGAGAGCGCAGGGGACGCGCAGAACACGGGGAGGTGGGGAGAAATCCCCCTGACGACAGCGCCCGCCCGGCGCCCCGGGCTCCCGCCGGCGCGCCGAAACCGGATTTGGCCTCTTGGCATCCGCCGGATTTCTGCTAAGTTGGGGTTCATGAAGACAGCACTGTTCCTCCTGCTCGCCTTGGGCATGGTGTTGACAGGCTGCGGCAAGAAGCCGGCCACCACCGCCGCCGCCAACCCCACCAACAGCACCGCCTCCAGCGGCAATCCCATCACCGCCCCGGTGGATTACTTGGGAGCAGTGGCCGCCGCCAAGAAGTATTCCGAGAAGTCCATCGATCTGGCGCAACTGACCCACACGATCCAGCAGTTCTACTACTCCGAAGATCGCTATCCCACGGACCTGAACGAGATGGTCCGCATGCGCTACCTGGCCGCCGTTCCCACCGCCCCCTACGGGATGCAGATCGAGTATAATCCCCAGAACGGCCAGGTCCGGATCGTGCCCAAGCAGTAAGTCGGGCCGGCCGCCCCCGCCCTCGTCGCTCCCCCCCAACGCCGGCAGTCACCCCCGCCGGGACG
Organism: bacterium; assembly: GCA_021784265.1. Taxonomy (GTDB): domain Bacteria; phylum Verrucomicrobiota; class Verrucomicrobiia; order Limisphaerales; family J093; genus JAJXTA01. The sequence goes on from JAJXTA010000015.1 coordinate 9,311, forward strand.
GACCGCGGTTCCCCGGGCCAGCCACGCCGCCGGCCCCTCCCCCGCCCCCAACCGGTCGTGGCCCGTGGTCCCCGGCGCGCCCGTCGCCGCCTCAATAACCCCATCAGTTTTATCAATTACCGCTCCAAATTTGGTTCATGCTATTCGTTTGGGCGGAAAACGCGCCCCGGTCGCGCGCCGGACGAACCGACAAACCATAATGCACCGCATGAACCCCGCCCTCCCCGCCTCGCCGGGCCCGCGCCTTGCCGCCAAGGGCCCCGCCCGTGTCCCCCGCTGGTTGAAACTGGCCTACTCCGGTTTTATGGCCGTGTTGATCCCGGTTTACTGGGACCACTACGGCCCCACCAACTTCCTCTACTTCTGCGACGTAGCCCTGCTCCTGACGCTGGCCGCGCTCTGGTGGGAGAGCCCGTTGCTGGCCGGCATGGCCGCCGTGGGCATCGTCGTGCCGCAACTGTTCTGGGCGCTGGACTTCGGGGCGCGCTGCCTGGGCCTCCGCCTCACCGGGATGACGGAGTACATGTTCGAGAGCCAACGCCCCCTGTTCACCCGCGGGCTGTCGCTGTTCCACGGCTGGCTCCCGTTCCTGCTCCTCTATCTGGTCGCCCGCCTCGGGTACGACCGCCGGGCGCTGGCGGCCTGGTGCGCCACCGGTTGGGCGCTGATGCTGGTGGCCTACTGCTGGATGCCGGCCCCGGGCACGGTGCTGGCCAATCCGATGCACCCGGTCAACATCAACTACGTCTTCGGCCTGAGCGATGACGCCCCCCAGCGCTGGATGCCACCCGGGGCGTGGCTGGCCCTCATGATGACGGGCCTGCCCCTCCTGGCCTGGGTACCGGCGCACTTCGCCTTGGCGCGGCTCTGCGGCGCCCCCGCGCGGGCCGCCCGCGGCGGCGTCGCGGCCGGGAGGGCTTAAGGCCGAGTGCGGCCCGCGCATTTGGGTTGCCAGCCCGAGGGGCGCGGCGTTGAATCGCCGGGCATGGAACCGGCACTGTTCAGGTCCTCGTGCTCGCCGGGGTGGCCCGGCCGGGCGGGCGCCCAGCTTCTCACCCTCCTGATCGTGGCGGGTCCACTCCTATGTTCGAGCACCTCGCTTCGGGCCGGCGGCTTCCCGCGGCGGCTGGGACTGCCCAAGTCCAGCTACCCCATCACCCGCCAGACCAACCAGGTGGACCAGTATGCCGGGACCGCGGTGTCGGATCCCTACCGTTGGCTGGAGGACGACAACGCCCCGGAGACCAAGGCCTGGGTGACGGCCCAGAATCGTGTCACCGCCGCCTACCTGGCGCGGATTCCCTACCGCGCGGCCATCCAGCAGCGCTTGACGAAAGTGTGGAACTACGAGCGCTACGGGACTCCCTCCGTGCACGGGGGCCGCTTGTTTTTCGCCAAGAACAACGGCCTGCAGAACCAGTCGGTGCTCTACACCCTCGAATCCCTCGCGGCCACCCCCCGCGTGTTGCTCGATCCCAACACCCTCTCATCGGACGGCACCGTGGCACTCTCCGGCGAGGCGGTCAGCCACGATGGCCGCTGGTTGGCCTACGGCCTGGCGACCGCAGGCTCCGACTGGCAGGAATGGAAGGTCCGGGACGTGGGCACGGGCCAGGACCTGGCCGAGGACCTCCGCTGGATCAAATTCAGCGAAGCCTCCTGGACCAAGGACAACCAGGGGTTCTTCTACAGCCGCTACGACCCGCCCGCCGCCGCAACTCAGCTCACCAAGGCCAATTACTACCAGAAACTCTATTACCACCGCCTGGGCACCCCGCAGGCCGCCGACCGGCTGGTCTATGAACGGCGCGACCAGAAGGAATGGCTGTTTGGCGGCACCGCCACCGATGACGGGCACTATCTGATCATCCACGTCTCGCAGGGCACCGACCCGAAGAACCGGGTCTTCTATCTGGACCTGACGCGGGCGGACGCCCCGGTGGTCGAGCTGCTGAACGACTTCGACGCCCGGTACGCCTTCATCGACAACGACGGGCCGGTGTTCTGGTTTGAAACGGACCTCGCGGCCCCGCGCGGGCGCGTGATCGCGATCGACGTCACCCGCCCCGAGCGCTCGCGGTGGCAGGAGGTGATTCCCCAGGCGGCCGAGACGCTCACGGGCGTGAGCGCCGTGGGGGGGCGGTTTGTCGCCACCTACTTGCAAGACGCGCACAGCGTGGTGCGCTTCGTCACCTTGGCGGGGAAGCCCGACGGCGAGCTCGGCTTGCCCGGCATTGGCAGCGTCGGCGGCTTCGCCGGCAAACGGACCGACACCGCCACCTTCTATTCCTTCACCAGTTTCACCGTGCCGGGCCAAGTCTATCGCTATGACTTCGCCACCGGCGCGAGCACCCTGTGGCGGGAGTCGAAGGTGGCGTTCGACCCCGGCGCCTTCGAGACGCGCCAAGTGTTCTACCGGAGCAAGGATGGCACGCGCGTGCCGATGTTCATCACCCAGCGCAAGGGCCTGAAGCTCAACGGGCGCAACCCGACCTTGCTCTACGGCTACGGCGGCTTCGACATCAACCTCACGCCCAGCTTCAGCCCCGCCAACCTCGTCTGGCTCCAACTGGGCGGGGTGTACGCGGTGCCCAACCTGCGCGGCGGAGGCGAGTACGGCGAGCCCTGGCACTTGGCGGGCACCAAGCTCCACAAGCAAAACGTCTTCGACGACTTCATCGCCGCCGCGGAATGGCTCTGCGGGCGCCCACCCTCCGGGGGGACGATCTCGGCTGCGCCGTCGTCGGCGACCGCCTCGGCGCCGGGCCCGGTCGATCCGCCGGAACGCTACACCACCCCCGCCAAGCTTGCCATCGCCGGCGGCAGCAACGGTGGGTTGCTGGTCGGGGCCTGCGAGACGCAACGTCCGGACCTCTACGGCGCCTGCCTGCCGGCCGTGGGTGTCATGGACATGCTGCGGTTCAACCGCTTCACCATCGGCTGGGCCTGGGTCAGCGACTACGGTTCCCCCCAAGACCCGGCGCAGTTCCAGGCCCTCTACGCCTATTCCCCCCTCCACCATCTCCGTCCCGGCACCGTTTATCCCCCCACCCTTATCACCACCGCCGACCACGACGACCGCGTCGTGCCCGCCCACAGCTTCAAATTCGCCGCCACCCTGCAAGCCGCCCAAGCCGGGCCCGCCCCGGTCCTGATCCGGATCGAAACCCGGGCCGGCCACGGCGCCGGCAAACCCACCGCCAAGATCATCCAGGAAGTGGCCGACAAATGGGCCTTCCTCCTCTACGTCCTGCAAGTGAAACCTCCCGCCCTCACGACCGAACGGTCGGACAACGGAACGGCCGCACCACGGGTCCGGGAGGCGCGCTCGGACCCGGGCGCCACCCGGGTGGCCGCCACCACGAGCCGGTGAACCCCACCTTCCAATCCGCCAAGGAGCGCTGGGCCCGCAAAATGGCCGGCACGGCCAAACGTGCCGAGCGCGCCACGGACCGCCTGCCGCCCGGCCAGCGGCAGGTCCACAACTTCCCGGTGCTGGACCTGGGGGTGCAACCGGAGGTGCCGCTGGCCACCTGGGAGCTGCGCGTTCACGGCCTAGTGGAGAATCCAGTCACCCTGACCTGGCCCGACTTCCTCGCCCTGCCGCAATTCAAGGACCTCAGCGACTTCCACTGCGTCACGACCTGGAGCCAATTCGAGATGGCGTGGGAGGGGGTGGCGTTCCTGACGCTCGCCGAGCTGGTGCGACCCAAGGCGGAGGCGAGCCACGTCTTTTTCAAGAGCTACGACGGCTATTCCACCAACAACCCGTTGGCGGTCTGCCTGGACGAGGATGTTCTCATCGCCCATCACTGGAACGGCCAGCCCCTCCCGCGTGAGCACGGCGGGCCGGCCCGGGTGATCATCCCCAAACGTTATGCCTGGAAGGGCGCCAAGTGGGTGCGTGAAATCACGTTCTTAGACCGGGACATTCTGGGCTATTGGGAAGTGCGCGGCTACTCTAACCTCGCCGATCCCTGGACCGAGGACCGGTTCGCCTAGGCGCCGGTGCCCCGAGGGCGTCACGGGGCCACCGCGCGGTCCACTGGTCCAGGGCCTCGGCCCGGCTCACTGCCGCTGGCCCGCCCGCGAACCCAACGATGGCGGCGGCGAGCACCCCACCGCAAAACACCTTATACACACCATTCGTATGTCTCATGCTGGGCGGGACCGGCTACGGCGCCCCAGCGACCAACAATGGGGTCAAGACCCTACTCCCGCCCCCATTCCTCCCCGCCGGGCTCAGCGCGGGGGAGCCTCGGCCGGGGGCGGCGAGGTCGCAGAGGTGGAGTTGGTGGCGCTCGG
>JAJXTA010000687.1 GCA_021784265.1 bacterium
AATCACTGCCGATCCTGGCCAATTGCCCTACTTCCCGCCCCTCGATCCGGGGCGGTGCAACAACCTTGGGCGGCTGCGCCGCAACCACTTTCCCGGCGTCATGGAGGGCAATCTTGTGGGTAACAATCGCGGCGCCCTGCCTGGGTTGTTTTTCAGGGGCACTCGCTGACGGCATCCACCACCGGTCGCCGGATTCCATCAGAGCGACCGGCACAAGCGTCGCCAACAGAATTGCCGCAGCCCACCCCCAAACCACTCGCCTGGCCCGAATTCCACCCCACCGCCGGGAAGGCGCCGCATCCACGGAAGAGGCTACCGCTTCCACCCCCTTTTTCGGAACGACCACAACCTCCTGCGGCGGCCTTTTATCCTCGATCTCGACGGAGCGGAAGAAATCTTCGATGGCGATATGGTCGAGCACGATCGGCTGGTAGCCGGCCATCAGAATGGAAGCCGCCACAGTGCTGCGAGCTGCGGGGAAAATGAGTTGCGGCAGAGCCTGCCTCAACAGAAGCTCTCTTTCGGCATCGCTCACCGGTTTGAGGGTAAAAATTCCCGCCTGTCTCAGCTGGATCAGGAACAGGGGCAACGTGCCGGAACGTGCCGCAACACCAACCCGCACAGCCACCTCATAAGTACTGAGGCCGATTCGGGCAATAGCTGCCTGGATGTCGATCTCAATACCCGGCTGATTGATCTGGGGCGGCAGCCGGCCTGTATGAGGAGACTCCACCGACAGATTGCTCAAATAAATCTTTAGAATTTTGTATTGGTCGGCGTAACGATACATTAAATGCTGACACCCAATTTATTATGGTGCGAAAGTCGCCCGAAAATCCTGCTGTTGCCGGTCATCCCGAAGCTCCTTGAACAGAATCACCGAGGGGGAAAACAGGTAATTACGTTTGGATGGCGCCAAACGCCCGTTCCAGCCTGATGGAACCAGGCACGAATACTCTCCGTTGCTGTCGGAGGGACTGCACTGGGCATTTTCCCCGGCAATCAGGACATTCGCAACCGGGCTCCCCGAGCTTGACCCCAGCCCAGTCGCCAGGGTAACCACGCCGCCGATCCGCACGCTGCCGGCATGGACGGTTGGGTTTGCTTCAGCCTGTTGCGCCGGTGCGCTCGGGGCCGCCGCCTTAATGTGAGACTCGCGAAGCGTGGCCACGTCCCTCTTCTCGCCGGATTGAGCGGCTTTGTCGCCAATCCCGGCGGGGACGCCTCTTGCGGTCGATCCCTCAGGGAGCGCGGCAGGCTTGGCCGGACGTAAAACAGTGGCCGGTTGAACCGGCTTGACCGGCTGAGCCTGTTCAGCCGGCTTGGCCGACGCAGCGGTCGGTCTCGCCCCCATCGCGACATCGACCGGAAAGACGAATCCGCTGACGGAATGGGTCACGCTTCGAATCAAGTCCGACTCGGAAATAGCGCCCTCCTTCCTCTTGCCGATCAAACGACCACTCCAGCCATAGGGCACCTCACAAACAAACCCTCCATGGGAGTTAGAGTTTGTGCACCGTGCATTCCGCGCCGCCAGCTCAACGCCCTGGATCGGTTTGCGCGTGGGGCCCACCACGGTGCCGGAAATTTTAAGGGTATCGGCCCTGCCGACAAGATTCAGCGTAACGCGCCGTGTTTTTCCCAGCCGAACAGGATGAAAAACCAGCCCGTCCTTCCGCGCCAGCACGCTCCCTCTATAGCCCGTCGGCACAATGCAGCGATAGCGGCCGGTCGCATCGCTTTGGCCGCAGCCATTCCCGTCGATACTGACCGACGCCCCGCGTACCGGATGCTTGCCTTCTTTCACCACACCGCCGACCTCATAAGCCCCGGCTTCCGGCACCGACAAAACCGGCTTGCCAACCCGAACTGGAACAGGTTGATTCTGCCCCATGCCGGGTGCGTTGCCCCATAGCCAGACGGCGCCATCCTGACCCACCGCCTGGGAAGCGTTGCCCGACGCAAGAACCCGGACGATCCCGGAGAGGGCTTCCACCCGCGCCGGACGATCCCGGAATCGCGTTACCGGCGAGCCCAATTGCCCTTCGAGGTTACGCCCCCAGGCCCATACCGTCCCATCGTCGCACAAAGCCAATAGATGATTGCTGCCGGAACTGATCGCCACCACTTTAGGCAACCCGTCCACCTTGACAGGTAAGCTGGATGTCGCGAAACGACCGCCTTTTCCGTCACCCAATTGGCCGAATACGCCGCTGCCCCACGTCCAGACCTGGCCGGATTGATCCAGAGCCGCGCTGTGCCAATCGCCGGCAGCCAACGCCACCACATCGCGCAAGTCCAGGCGCTGAGGCAGGGTCGAGGACTTGAAACCCCCTTCGCCCAACTGGCCGGCACTATTGTCGCCCCACGCCCACACTGCGCCATCCCGGCCCAGCGCCAGCGTATGCCTCATACCGGTGGCAACAGCGGAAATTTTTGTTGTGGCCGCCACCTCCAACGGGAAATCCACCTCCGTTTCCGTGCCCAGGCCTAGCTGACCATAAGCGTTCTCACCCCAAGCCCACAAACTCCCATCCTGATCGACGAAGAAATGATGAGCGGCGGCATTTTCCGCCGCAGAAACGTGTGTACCGACGCACAAGGGGGCGGCAACTGACAGGGAAACAGCCGCAGCGCGCAGCCACGGCAGGATCAATTCGGAAAAAGCATTGAAATTCATGTGGCGCATGGTGTTACTTTAGCAATCGAGCAAAACAACTCGAACATGGAGTCACTCTCCTCAGATTCCTGTTTGGTTCCGGCTTGTCATGCTTAGGTTAATCGTAGAAGTTACGGCCCGATCCGGCAGTCCCCCGACGGTCAAATCCAGTCGGAACGATTGCCGCTTAGTGAACAACAGCCTTGCGGGTCTCGCCGCTAGCTGCGGCGGCACCGGCCTGGTCGACCGTGAAAATACCCCAGTCGAGGCTGGCCACGTTATCCCTGAAAAGCTTGTTGCTAGCCTGAGCAAGGTCATGATCGAGCGAAAGATTCAACGTCTGGTTGGAGGACAATTTGAATCCCAGCGATGGAATGCCG
>JAJXTA010000688.1 GCA_021784265.1 bacterium
ACCCCGGGCGCGTGCGGAGGCACCCGCCGGGCGGGCGGCACTAGGTCGCCCGCTTCTCCGTCAGGAGCGCGCTCACCCGGTCCAGAACTTCCTCCGGGGTCCAGACGTTGCTCCGCCAAACGTGAACCAAACGACCGTCCGGGCCGATCAGCGCCGTCCGCAGGTCGTGGGTGATCGCCCCGGCCTCGGGGAAATGCACCACTCCGAACAGGCTGGTGATCCGGTCGATTTCACTCGGAGTACCGCAAGCGAAGGTCCAGCTTCGCCGGTCGGTGGCGAAGGCCGCCGCGTATTGCCGCAACACCGCCGGCGTGTCAAACGCGGGATCGAAACTGACGCTCACAAGCTGGAATTGGCCCGGAAAGCGCCGCGCCAACTCCCGCTGGAGCACGGCGAAGTTGCGGGACATCAGCGGGCAGTAGTTGGGGAGCGGACAGCGCGTGTAGATAAAGGTGAGCAGGAGGGCCTTGCCGCGGTAATCGTGCAAGCGCCAACGGTGGCCGTCTTGGTCTGTCAACGCCAAGTCTGGGACGATGCCCCCGGGCTCGAGCGGTGAAACCCCTGTGGCCACGCCACCGCTCGAGACCGCCGCGACCGGGCCGCGCCCCACAGCCCCCCCTAGTCTGTCGATCCGAGTGATCCAAGAAGCATCCCGGGTGACGGCGAGGGTGAACCGGATTCGGTCGCCTACCGCCAGCCCGCGGACCAGGGTGGGATCGCGGACGGTGAAGGGCATAATCATCGCCGGCATGAAGTCCGGGATCGCTTCGTGTTCGATGAACAGGGTCCGACCATCCGGCTCGAGGGACCGGACCTGGCCTTTGACCTCGAGGGTGCGCACGCGCGCGGCGCCCGCAACGGCAAGGCGCCCCACCGTTTGGTACCGATGGACCAACCCCGCCGTGACGACGGCGGCGACAGTGAGCCCACAGAGCACGAGCACGGTCGATTGAGTTTTCATAGATCAATGCGGCGCAGCCGCCAGACACTCGTCCCCAAGGCTGCCCCTAGCCAGAGGACCACCGACCCCACCGCCGGGAGCACGGGTACGACCGGAGCCAGGGCGCGGGGAAGATTCAGGACGCGAAAGAGATCCAGCGGGTTCAAGAGCAGCCAGCATGGCAACGAGGGCGCGGTGGCCCGCGGCGCGGAAGGCGGCACTCCGCCCCGCGCTTCGCCGGCAAAGGCGGCGTGCATCCGGGCCATCGCGTTCACATGCGTCGCCCCCGTCGCGGTCTGAATTTCCTGGTGGGCATGGTCGGCGTGCGTGGCCACCACCAGCCCCAACGCCACCAGATCGAACACGAAGACCACCAGACACCAGCTTAGCAGCGTCAGCACCACCGCCTGCACCCGCGCCCGGCACCAACTGGAGATGCTCAGGCCCACGCCCACGAAGAGAAGGCCCAACCCCAGGCCGGAGGCCGCGAGCTGGAGGAAGGCGCCCAGGGCGCGGACCCCCGTGCTCAACCCAATAACCACCCCGGCGATGGCAAACCCCAACACCAGCGGCAACCCCAGTGTGAGCGCCCCACCGAGGTATTTGCCCACCACCAGGTGGACCCGTCGCACGCCGGCGGCCACGACCAGCGCCAGCGTGCGATCCTCGCGCTCGCCCGCAATGAGGTCGTGGCCGATCAACAGCCCCAACAACGGCACCAGGTATTGCACCAGGTTGAGCAGGCTGACGACCGTCCGTTCGTAGCCCAGCAGGCCCACCCGCCCGATCTGCACGAGCCCGAACAAACTCGTGAGCGTGATCGCCCCCAACCACACCACGACACACGCGAACACCCAGCCGCTACGCAGCCGGTCGCTGAACTCTCGCCGCGCGATCACCAGAATCGTGGTCATGTCCTTCATCGTTAGCGGGGGTCGGCCCTGAGGTGCCGCTTCAGGCGGCGACGGCCGCCGCACCGAGGGTGACCTGCGGGCGGGCAATGCGATGGTAAAGGGCCTCCAGCGAAGGCACCCCGGCATACACCGCGCGCAGACCCGCCACGGAACCACTGGCAGCCAGCCGGCCAGCCAGGAGTACCGCCAGATGGGTCGCCAGCGGCTCGATCGCGGACAGGGTGTGGGTTGCGATCAGGAGCGTCGCCCCGCGGTCGCGCTCCTCGCGCACGATCCCCTGCAGGGTCTCCAGCCAGGCCGGGTCCAAGCCGTTGAACGGCTCGTCCAGCACGAGCACCTCCGGCTGACCGCACAGGGCCACCGCCAAACCCAGCCGCTGCAACATCCCCTTCGAGAGTTGCCGCACCAGGTGGCGCCGGGCATCGGCCAGGCCCACGCGGATCAGTTGGCGCTCCAGTTCCACCGCCGGTTGCCGCCGCAGCCGGGCAAAAAACCGTCCGTTTTCCCAGACCGTCGCCCGCGGGTAGAGGGCGACCCGCTCGGGGAGGTAGCCGAAACCCCGTCGGTCGGCCTCCGCCAAGGGGGCCCCGCGAAACTGGACGCTGCCGGCGCTAGGGAGAGTCAAGCCGAGCAAGCAGCCCAGCAACGTGGACTTGCCCGCCCCGTTGGGTCCGAGCAAGGCCAACACGGTTCCGGCCTCGATCCGCAACGTTACGCGCCCCAAGGCCACGATGGGCCCGTAGTGCTTCTGCACCCCTTCAAATGCCAGCAGCGGGTTCATGCCTAAACCGTTGTAGCAGCGCGGCCGCGCGCCCGGGAGGCTGCATGAGCGGACAGGGGTCCGTCAGGCCGGGGGCTTCGAGCAGCGGCAGGAGTTCCTCTCCCTTGCGCAAGAGGGTCGCCGCGGGGCTCAGGGCAAAGAGTCGCACCGCCGGATACCGCTCGACCAGGTAGCCAAAGAGGTCGGTCTGATGATAGGCGGTGTCGCCGACCCCGTCGTGGTCCAGGTCTGCCCCGGTGTAATCGCTCCAGTAATTGCCGCGGCCACGCTCCGCGAAAGTGTTGCCGGCAAGCCCGGCGGCGTCGAACAGCTCCGGCGGCAACCAGACCTGCGCGGTGTTGTGGACAAAGGCGTTGCCGACGAAGCGGTTGTCTTCCGACCCGTTGCTGAGGTAGACGCCGATG
>JAJXTA010000016.1 GCA_021784265.1 bacterium
TCGGCCAAACCGAGCGCCCGGCCAATGAACTCGTCGGGATGGAGACGCAAAAAGGCCTGCGGATGGTTGGTGTGGTGGATCTGGTGGACCCGCAACAGGTGTCCCAACGGGACGCGCTCCTCCAGAATCAAGTCGCGCAGCCCGGGAGAAAAGAGCTCGAGGCTGATCTTGTTCGCCCCGAACTCGACCGGGAGCTCGCTCCCGTTGAGGCGAAGGACGACCTGGCGGAAATAGGCCTCGCCCCATCGTTCGCGGCTGAGGATTTGCAGATGAATGTCGCCGCCGTAGAATTGCTCCAGCGTCGGGGTCATGTCATGCCCGTGCACCAGCAGCGACCGATACGGCTCCGGGACTTCGTCGCCGGGGATGAACTCGGTGTGGGGCGCGGGCCGGCCGGCCTGCGCGCAGAATTCGTCCAAAGGGAAGAGGTGTCGTGCGTTGTTCATCAGCCAGGGTCTTTTTACACGAAACGAACGTTGCGGTGTTGGGGCAGAAAGAACTCGTGGAGCAGCCGGTCCACCTGAAGCAGGCCTTCGCGATTGAGCTCGAGACGGTCCGCCGCGACCGTCAGAAACCCCCAGTCGCGCAGGGTCTGGAGCGGCTGGGCAAAGCGCGCGCGAGGGTCCACCCCGAATTTCTCCTGAAAGTAGGAGGCCCGCACGTGGCCGAGCTTGAGCTGCAAGACAAACTCGCGAATCAGGCGCTCCTCCGCCGTAGGGGTCAAGGCTCGAAAAGCGGGAGATTGGCCCTGCTGGACCGCGGCAACGTACGGTTCGAAATCCTGATGGTTCTGGTAATGGGTGCCACCGAGGTGGCCGAATGAGGCCACCCCAAGCGAAAGGAGGTCCGCCCCGGCCCAGAGCCGGTCCCGATAGACGAACCGGGTTCGGGCCGGATTCCGCACCGCCGTGTAGGCGCTGGCGACCGAATAGCCCGCCTGTTCCAACTGCGCGAAGGCGTAGTCCACCCATCCGCGCTTGGTTTCCCAGTCGGCCACCGGCGCCACGAGTTTGCCCGCGGCTTTCATCTCCTTGTAGATGGTGGTGTTGTACGGGATTTCCATCTGATAGATGGTCACGCTGTCCGGGGCCAGCGCGATGGTCCGCCGCACGCACTCCTGCCAGCGCTCGGTCGTTTCTTCGACCATCCCCGCGATGAGATCGATGTTGATCTGCGGAAAGTCCAGCGACCGCGCGTACTCGTAGGCGCGGGCGATTTCCTTGCTGTGGTGGGCGCGACCGTTGATCTCCAGGATGTGATCGTCGAAATGCTCGACCCCGAGGCTCAAGCGCGTGACGCCCAGGTCGCGAATCGCCTTGAGCTTGTGGTCGGTGAGCGTTCCCGGCTCGCACTCGAACGTGACTTCTTCGGCCGCGTCCCATGGCAGCAGCGCTTTCATGCCGTCGGTGAGGTGCCGGAGTTGGTCCACCGAGAGGTAAGAAGGAGTGCCGCCGCCAAAATAAACGAACTGCGCCTTCCGTCCGCCGATCAGCGGTTGGGCGGCGTAAAAGGCCAGCTCCCGCAGGGCGGCTTCGAGATAGCCGCGGATCGCCGCCGAGTCTTTATCGGTATAGACCTTGTAGTAGCAGAAGTGACACCGCTTGCGGCAAAACGGGATATGCAGATACAAGCCCAGCGGGGTGTCGGGCGCCGGTGGGCGCCGCAGGGCCGCCTGTAACTCGGGCAGATGCTCGGGTCGCCAGAACGAGAACGGGGGATAATTGGAGACAAAATAGTTGCCGGCGGTGGTGGGCTTGTGCTCGGCGGGTGCGGGCGGCGGGGCGTCCGGTAAGGTGAGGGTGCTCATCGAGTCAGGGAGGGGTTGCGGTTGCCCGGGCTATTCCGGCTTGCGGCCAAAGGCGTACACGTTGCCATCGTCGGCGCCGATCAGGATTTTGCCATCGACCACCGCCGGGGAGCTGCCGACCGGCTGCCCCAGGTCGTAGGACCACACCCGCTGGCCGTCGGCCAAAGCGACCATATAGACGCGGCCATCGTCGGAGCCGAACACGACCTTATCTCCGGCGATGACCGGTGAGCTATCGACCTTGCCCTGGGTGGCAAAGGCCCAGAGGGGCTGGCCATCCGCGCGGCGGACACAATGGAGGCGCTTGTCCCGGCCCCCGAACACCACTCGGTCGCGCGCCAGGGCGGGTGAGGAGAAGTAGGGGAAATCGCGGTCATGAAAACCCCAGACCTTTTTGCCGGCCGTGAGGTCCACGCACTGGAACTCGTTCTCATAATGGCCGAAGTAGGCCCGGTTGTCCGCCAGGGCCACCGACCCCGCCACGTACGCCCCCGCCTCGACTTCCTTGACCTTCTGGCCATCCGCCAGCGCGATCACGTGCAAGAGGGCGTCACAGCCACCAAACACGGTCTGGCCTCCGGCGACCGCGGGCGAACCGTTAATGTAGTTGCCAGTCTCGAACACCCAGTTGCTCTTGCCGGTGGCCGCGTCCACGCAGTGCAGTTTGAAATCGTAGCTTCCGACCAGAATCCACGGCACGCCCCCTTTGGGCGCAGGCACCCAGTTGGGCGCGCCCAGAATCCGGTCGCCGGTGGTGTACTTCCAGCGGACCCGGCCGGTGGCGGCGTCCACCGCGTAGAGGGAGGCGTCGCTCGATCCGGCATAAACCACGCCCCGCAGGAGCAATGGCGAGGACTCGACCGGCCCGCCGGTCTTCAACTCCCACACCTGCTTGCCGGTGGCCAAGTCCAGGGCATAGAGCTTGCCGTCGTCCGATCCGATGTAGGCGCGCCCCGCCCCCACAGCGGCGGTGCACTTCACCGGGCCTTCGGACTTGAAGGTCCAGAGCAAGCTTGGGGCCGCGGGCAAAGCGCATCCGGCCACGCCCCAGAGGGCCGGATCGCCGCGGAACATGGGCCAAGCATCCCCCGGGGCGGACTCCGCGACCACGGCCACAGCCATCACGGCGAGCAGGGCCGCGCCGAGCCACCGATACTTGCGCCCGGCGAGACGCCCCGCCGCCGGGCCCGCCGTTGATGTCCGGTGTCTGGCCTTCATCGACTCATTCGCCTGCGACGCGCGCCGACCGATCTCTATTCATTAACGCCGTCAATATCCATCAGCATGAAAACTATGGCAAGGGAAAATCGTACCTATACGTATAATTCTGGCCCGGCGGGGCCGCCTGGACTCGCCCGATCTCCCCGAACCTCCCGCGACCGCTCCGCCTGGCCTGGCGCGGCGTTCGCGCGTGGGGCCTGCGGCTTGCCGGGAAGCCCGCCCTGGCAAGGCCGGGCGCGGGGAGGCCCCGGGTTGGCGGACGGCGGTCGGTCAGTGGCGCGCGGGCCGTGAACACGCCGTACAAAACTTTGTCCCGATCGGGACAAAGTTTTGTACGCTCGGACACGCGCGCTGTCCGGGGTCGGAATCGGGCCCGAAGGCTACTTGGTCTCGCCGGCCTGGAAGATCACCCAGGGCTCGGAGGGCCGGCTCTTAAGCACGCCGCGCATCCAGTCGAACTGCGGATGGCGGGCCAGGAACTGCGGAGCGTCGAACGGGCGGCCGCAGGCGGCACCCCAGCGGGCGGCAAACGCCATCTTCTTCGCCAGAGTGGCATCGACCACCTTGCCGTCGAAAGTGCCCGCGGGGCTGAAGGGTTCGCCCGGCCAATCACCCCAGGCGTGCCCCTCCAGCTCGAAGTGCCCGCAGAGCGAATGGGCGCCGGGGCGGGTCTTACCGCGCATCGAATCAAAATGATCCGCCTCGAACTTCTCGGCGAGATGCAAGTCGATCTTGCCGGCGTATTGGCGCATGAGTTGTTTCCAGCGGACACGGCGCGCGACGGAGGACTCGCGGATGTCGGTTTCTTTGGCGCTGGTCTCCAGCCGGAGGATCTTCGGGTCCTCCGCCACGTTCGAGCCCAGGAAGCAACCGTCCCGCTTCTTCTCGAAGCCGACGTAGTGCAGGCCCAATTCCAGGCGGGCGATCTCGCCGCGGTTCACGTCGCCTAACAACCAGGCGTTGGCGTAGCCACCGTTGTTGCCTTTCTTGACGATGGCACACCATTCGTCGATCGAGTCGGCGTCCTGGGTAGCGCGACGCATCCGGGCGAATTCAGGGACGCCGTTGGTGTCAAAGCCATCAAAATGCCCAATGGTGGTTTCCGAGCCAACCAATCCGGCGTCCGTCACGAAAAAGTCCGTCCCGCTGTGGATCCAGCCAGGGGCGGTCTGCATCAAAATGCGGTGGCCGTGGGCCGGTTGAAGGTCGAGAATGACATCAAAATCGGCTTCGGGATAATCGACCATCGAGTTGTGCCCGAGGACCACGCCGCCATCGGCCGTCAGATGGCCGATGGCGATGAAGGAGCTGCAAGATTCTTTGACCGGCGAGGCGGCGTCGGGGTTGAGCTTCTTTTTCTCCTCCGGCCACCAATAACCCGACAGCTCGAAGTAGGCGTTGTCGGCGATCAGGTCGTCCCGGGAGATGCGCGCCTGGCCGGCCGCCCGGAGGCCCTCGACAATGCCGTCCAACTCGGCCAGCAGCTCCGGGTCAATCCGCGAAGTGAACATGGCGCGGGCGCGCTCACACAGCCAGCTCCACTCCATGCTCGTGCTGTACGTCCACAGCACCCGGCGGACCCGCAACGACTCGGCGATCTCCGGAGCCAGCCGGTAGCCGTATTGGAATCCGCGTTCCCGAGCCTCGCCCTGGATATGAAGGTAGATCCATCCGCCGCGCTCGTGGCGTTCCGCCTCCCGCACCCAGCCTTGCTCGGCATCGGAGAGGGCGGCCGCACTGGCGGACAGTGTCATCACGACGGAGAGAAACAAAATCGCGCATCGGGTTTTCATAAAGCAGCGCCACGCTGGGCATCGGACTGAACCGCGTCACGGACCATTCTAAGCGAGCCGGACGGCCCGTCACGCCCAAAGCAGCGGGCGTGATCCACTCCATCATTCGCTCGGTCGATGGCCTACCGTCCCGCCCGCGGCAACACCAGCGCCCAAGGGGCGGCACGCTGCAGCGCCAGGTGATTCTCCTCGGTGGGACGGTCGAGGCATTCCTCGAGCGCTGTGCCCCGGACCGCGGGGTTGGGATGGCGCAACAAGCGAGCGATTTCGTCCCACGCCAAGCGTTGGCGCAACAGGGCTTTGGTGGCGTCCTCGAACCAGGGCGGGGCGTAGGCGCGCGCTCGGGCCTCGGGGAAGCTGACATAGGCACGGAGAAAGCGCTTGGCCGCGGCACACGGCAGGTCGCCCAGGGCGGGCAACAGGTACATCTTGAACGGAAAATCGGCCCACACCACCGGATAGCCGGCCAGCGCCGGCGCGACGACCCGGCGCAGGTCCGGGTCGATCCGGCGGAAGGCCTCGACAAGGGCCGGCGCCGCCTCGGTGGCCCCGAGCTTGCCCAGGGCGCGGGCGGCCAGCGCCCCATCCAAGCCGTGGTAACGCCAGTCCCGGTCCAAGGCGCGATGCCGGACCGCAGCCCCCAACAACCCGACCACGGGGCGCGAGGTGGCGCGCAACCGGCCCAGGCGCTGGGCCGCCCAGGCGCGTTTGACGATCCGGGCATGGCGGACCAGCTCCTCATGGGCGTTACCGCCGAACTGGTCGGCTTCAGGAAAGTCCGCGGCGAGGATGGCGGTTAAGGCGGGAACCGAGGTGGCGTCGGGCCAAGCATCCAGGACCCGCACCAAGGCGGCGGGGCTGAACTCATTGGTCGGCGGTGGCGGCGGCGGTCCCGCCGCTCTGACGGTCAGCCGAAACCGCCGGTCGAAGGCCACCGGCCGGTACGGCGGGCGGTGCAGGACCATCGCCGCCACGCGCGGGTCGTCCACGAGAATGAGTTGGCCCGGGAGGTCGAGCATGGCGCGCACCGCCACCGGGTCCATGTCCCGGCGTTGATCATAGAGACCGGGTCCCTTGTAGGCGAGCAGGTGCAACGCCGGATGCCTCAGCAGACCGCTCGCGTTGGACCGATTCACCATTACCACTTGGTCCCAGGCATCCGCGGCGTCCAACAACTGTGCGATGTCCCCCTCCAGCCCCGGCTCTTTGAGGTCCAGATGCAGGAGCATGGCCCGCTGCCGCGCCAGGTTCAACAGGCCGGCAAAGGTCGGGGTCGCGCCCGCCAAGTCGCGCCCAAAGGCGACCTGCGGGCGCAGCGCCACCACTTCGCGGTACGTGAGCAGATTGATCGGACCAAACCCGTCGGTGGCCCGCTCGAGGGTGTCATCGTGGAACAGCACCAGCACGCCGTCGCGGGTGCGGCGCACGTCCACCTCGCAGCCATCGGCCCCGTAATCCATCGCCGCCGCATAAGCCGCGAGGGTGTTCTCGGGCGCGAACGCCGCGGCGCCGCGGTGCACCAGGAGTACCGGGCCTTGTCGGCGCCGCGCCACCCGTTCATGGCGTGTCGCCCGCTCGCTCGCGGTCTCGGTGCCAAGCTGGTCGGGCGAAGCGACGACTGCTTCCTGGTCACCGGCGCGGGCCACCAGCCAGAGCAGCCCCAAAGCAAGACACCAAGGCACGCGGCGTCGTCGCGGCCGACGACGGCAGGGCGTGGCCGACCGCGCACGCCACCACCCCGCCTCCCCTGCCCCGGGTTGGGTCAACTCCGAGCTGTTGGACCACGCGCCCTTCAAGACCGGTCGAAGAGGTCGTGGTCTGGCCAGCGCTGGACCGCTGCGGCCGCCCGGTGCAAGGCGGGGTCAATGGCGCCGTCCGGAAGGCGTGGATCCTCCGACCGTTGGTTGAACAACACGACCCAGCTCAACCCGTCCCAGCGGCGGACCAACAGGCTGTAGGTCCCGGGCAGACTCCCGTTGTGCCAGTAGTTGGCCTCGCCGGCCTTCCCCACCGGGCGCACCAGCCAGCCGCAACCGTAATAGTGGTCCTGCACCCGGCCGTCAGGCTGGCGCGCGACCGGGGCCGGGGGCGGCGCGTACATCGACTGGAAGGTCGCGGCTCCCAGCAAGGCGCCACGTGCCCGATTCTCGAGCGCGGAGGCGAAACGCGCCAAGTCCACCGCCGAGGCCAGCCACCCGCCATGCGCGTCCATGGATTCCAGGCAGAACGAGCCGTAGGGCTCCGCCACGAGCCCAGGCTGGTCGGCGAAGACGCTCGGGCGTTGACTGGGTTGGCGCGTGCAGTAGCAGACCTCCCCCGGCGCGCGGGCGGAGCGGAGCGAGGCCCCCAGCCGCATGCGCGTGATACCGGCCGGGCCGAGGACCGCCTCCCGCACGAAACCGTCGTACGACCGACCGGTCACCTGCTCGATGACGCGCCCGAGCACGCAGTAACCGAAATTCGAGTAAGCAAACCGGGTCCCGGGGTCGAAGTCCAAACGCTGCCCGAGCATGTAACGGATAATGTCCAGGGGCCGGGGCGGCGAAGGAACCCCAAGGGCGGCGGCGATCTCGCGTGACTGGAACATGGGATCCGGACTCCGGTCTCGATCCCAGCCGCCGGTATGCGCGAGCAGTTGCTGCACGGTGATCGACCGCAGCCGCGCATCCGGCGTTTTGCCCGACGCCACCCAGGGCGGAGGCGATACCAGGTCGAACACGCGGGTCGCGAGGCTCAACTTGCCCGCCTCGACCAGGTGGAGCACGGCGACGGCGGTAATGGGCTTGGTGAGGCTGGCGATGCGGAACAGCGACTCGGCCTTCACTGCCCCCACATCCTCGGACCCGGCCGAGCCGTAGCCCCGCACGTACACCAAACGGCGGTCTTTCACCACCGCCAAGGCGCCCCCGGGCACCTTGCGCCGCTGCATGAACTCCTCCATCACCCGGTCGAACGGGGCGAACCGAGCGTCCGCCGTCCCGCTACCGACCGTGCTCGCGGCCAAGGCGGCCGGCAAGAGCTGCCGGAGGAAGCCGCGCCGGCTCACTTGGGGCGGGCGATGGCAACGAGGGCGTTCGACCGCGTTCATCGCCCCGAGCTTGGCGGAAGCCGGCCGCAATAGCGAGGCTGCGTTTGCGGCGGCTGGGCAAGCTGCTCACCCCGCCCGCCTGCGCGTACCGCCGCAACAACTCCAGATCGCTCACCGTCATGTCCACAGCTAGATCGCCGCGAGCCGACCGACTCCGACGCCAGTCCGCCAACCGCGAGGCTGGCGGCCCGGGCGGTCCGTCCGCGCGCCCGCAGGTGGTGCGGAAAAAGGCTTTCCTTCCCGCCACCGTGGCTTAGGCTCCCACCCGAATCCGTTTGAACGTGTTGAACTCTATGAAAGCTCAAAGACTGTTGTCCGGCCTAACGCTGCTTTGCCTCGCCGCTTGCACCCCCACCCTGCTGGCCCCTGCCCACGCCCAGGAGACCAAGAAGATCCTGTTCTTCTCGAAATCCTCCGGCTTCGAACATTCCGCCATTCGCGAGGTCGATGGCCAGCCGAGCTACGCGGCAAAGGTGCTGAAGGAGCTGGGGGCCAAACACCATTTCGACTTTACCTTCAGCAAGGACGGCAGCCTGTTCACGCCGGAGTACCTGGCCAAGTTCGACGCCTTTTTCTTCTACACCACCGGCGACCTCACCACAGTCGGTACGGACAAGAACCCGGCCATGACCAAGGAGGGTAAAGCCGCGTTTCTGGAGGCGATTCACAACGGCAAGGGCTTCATCGGCACGCACAGCGCCACCGACACCTTCCATTCGCCGGGCGACCACCGCTACCAGAACGACGGGGAGAACGCCGACCCCTATGTGAAGATGATTGGCGCCGAATTCATCGTGCACGGGGCCCAACAACCGTCCCACATGCTGATTGCCGATCCGAGCTTCCCGGGCATGAACGCCGTGCCCCAGGACTTTGGGCCGCGGGAAGAATGGTATTCCCTGAAGGATTTTGCCGCCAACCTCCACGTCCTCCTGATCCAGGAGACCGCGGGGATGAAGGGGTTGATGTATCAACGCCCGCCCTATCCGGCCACTTGGGCCCGCATGTATGGCCAGGGCCGCGTCTTCTACACCAACATGGGCCATCGCGAGGATGTCTGGGACAACCCCGTCTTTCAGGCGGTCTTGGTGGGCGGGATCAATTGGGCGGTCGGCAATGTCGAGGCGGATGTGACGCCGAACATCGACCGGGTGACGCCCAAGGCGAACGAGCTGCCCCCGGCCCCCGAGAAGTAGGGCCGCGGGCGGTGGGCTGGCCGCTCCCGCAGTGGCCAGCCCTCGAGGCAGGACCGCGCCGCAACGCATGGTCCTGGGGCGCCTAGGCCAGGAGTGCCTTGACCACCTGCCCCGCCACGTCCGTAAGCCGAAAATCACGCCCCTCGAAGCGGTAGGTGAAGCGGGTGTGGTCGATGCCCAGGCAATAGAGCATGGTGGCGTGGAAGTCGTGAACAGGGACCGGGTCGTTGGTGATGTTGTAGGCGAAGTCATCGGTCGCGCCTAACACCATGCCGGGCTTGATCCCGCCACCCGCCATCCAGAGGGAGAAACAGCGCGGATGATGGTCTCGCCCGAAACTGGTTTTGCTGATTTGCCCCTGGCTGTAGGTGGTCCGGCCGAACTCGCCGCCCCAGATGACCAAGGTGTCCTTTAACAACCCACGCTGCTTCAGGTCCAGGATCAACGCGGCGGAGGCCTGATCGGTCAGTTGAGTCTGTTTGCGGATTTGGTTGGGCAGATCCCCGTGGTGGTCCCAGTCGCGGTGGCAGAGCTGGATGAAACGCACGCCGCGCTCCGCCAAGCGACGGGCCAACAAGCAGTTGTTGGCGAAGGAGGCCTTCCCCGGCTCGGCACCGTAGAGGGCAAGGGTGGCGGCGGATTCCTTGGAAAGGTCCATCAGCTCAGGCACGCTGGTCTGCATGCGAAAGGCCAGCTCGTAGTTTTCAATCTGGGTGTTGATCTCCGGGTCACCCAAGCGGCTGAGGCTGAAGCGATTGAGGGCCTGCACCGAGTCCAACCACTGACGCCGGGCCTTGAGGCTGAAGCCCGGCGGATTGGAGACATAGAGGACGGCGTCCCCCTGACTGCGGAACTGCACCCCCTGGTAACTGCCGGGCAGAAAACCGTTGCCCCAGTAGCGCGCCTGCAACGGTTGTCCTCCACCCCCGGACACCAGGACCACGAAGGCGGGTAGATCCTCGTTGTCACTCCCCAACCCGTAGGCCAGCCACGCCCCCATCGTGGGCCGCCCCGGCTGCTGGTTACCAGTGCCGAAAAACGTGACCGCCGGGTCGTGGTTGATCGGGTCGGTCGTCATGGAGCGGATCAGGGCAATCTGATCGGCGATCTTCCCTGTGTGCGGCAGCAGCTCGGAGAGTTGGAGGCCCGATTTGCCATGGGGCTTGAAGGCGAAGGGCGAGCCGACCACCAAGAGCTCCTGCTGGCCGCTGGTCATGCCGGTGATCCGCTGCCCCATCCGCACGCTCGCCGGCAGCTCCGTCCCCGTCAGGTCTTTGAGTTTGGGCTTGGGGTCGAACAGATCGATGTGGGATGGCGCCCCGGACATGAAGAGGTAGATGACCCGCTTGGCGCGCGGCGCAAAATGGAGCGTCTTCAGCGCCCCCTTGGTCTGGAGGCGCGGAGCGGCGGCGCCCAGCAAGCCCGGGTTGAGCAGGCTCGACAGGGCCAGAGCGCCCAAGCCGGTGGTGCTCCGGGTCAGAAAGGCCCGGCGCGTGAGCAGGTGGTTGAACGATTCAGCGGTGGTCATGGTGGGTTAGCGCCTCCAATTGAGGCACTCAATTCGAGATGGTTTCGTTCAGGTTCAGCACCAGGCTGGCGACCGTCGTGAGGGCGGCCAACTCCGCCGCGTGGGCGGCCTTAGGCCGGGGCGACTCACCAACCGCCAGCAGCGCGCTGGCGCTGGCAGGGTCCGCCTGGAGGCGAGTCAGTTGCTGTTCATACGTCCGCCGCAGGATCGCGAGTTCGGCTGGGGCCGGCGGGCGGGCCAAGGCGAGCCGAAACGCGCGCACCAACCGATGGTCGAGGTTCGTCGGTTCGTCCGCCAAGACGCGCTGGGCCAAGGCGCGGGCGGCCTCCACATAGACCGGGTCATCCATCAAAACCAGCGACTGGAGCGGGGTCTCGGTCTCCTGGCGCAGAAACGTGCAGACCTCGCGGTTCGGAGCATCAAACAGCGCGAACGATGGATAGTGAGCCGACCGCCGCCAGAACACGTAAAGCCCACGCCGATAAAGACTGGGCCCGTGATCCTGCACGTATTGAGCGTCGGTCCCGTCCCAGATGCCCGGTGGCTGATAGGGTTTAACGCTCGGGCCCCCGATCCGCGGGTTGAGCAGACCGCTGATGGCCAGGGCGTTGTCGCGGACGAATTCGGCCGCCAACCGGTGGCGCGGCCCACGGCTCAGGAGCCGGTTGTCCGGATCCCGCGCCCGTCGCTCCGGGCTCACCGCCGCCGTTTGGCGATAGGTGGCGCTGGTGACCATCAGGCGAATCAATTCTTTGGTGTCCCAGGGCCTGACCTGCCGCCGCTCACGGCGCCAGCCCGAGCCGACGCGGGCGAGGATCGGCCCGCCATCGCGGAACTGGCAGGCCAGCCAGTCTAAAAGCTCAGGGTGACTGGGCCACTCCCCTTGCGAGCCGAAATCGTTGACCGTCTTGACGATCCCGGTCCCGAAGAACAGTTGCCAGTAACGGTTGACGGTAACCCGGGCGGTGAGCGGCTGATTAGTCGCCACCAGCCAACGGGCCAGCGCCAGCCGGTCCGGCGGACGGCCTGAGGGTAGCGGCGGCAAGAAGGCCGGCACGCCGGGAAAGACCCGTTCCCCGGGCTGGCGGAAGTCGCCCCGGATCAGCACGTGCGTTTCTCGCGGCGTGGGCATCTCCGCCATGACCATCGTGGTTGGGATAGCGTTCTCCAGTTCCTCCTTCGCCGCGCGGGCTCGCGCCAGCGCCGCCTGAGAACGGATCAGGTCGATCGCATAGTGCTCGCGGAAGAACCGTCGCAGGTCGCTTTCCTGCTCGCTGGTCCGCTGGCCGCCGGTCTTGGCGACAATGGGCAGATAGCCTGCCAGGGCGCGCTGCCGCGCCTCTTCCGCGCTGAGGACCCGATTATACCAGCGGAAGTCCGCGAGCCGGCCTTCCAGGCGGGCTTGGGTGCTACGGGCACCGATCTGGATCGGCTCGGTCGTGGCGATCGAACCACTCAGCGTATCTTCCTGGAGTTCGACCGGCCGTGCCTCGCCCTCAACGTAGAGCCGCACCCCGGCGGCCTTGCCCGAACCGTCGTAGCTGGCCAGCAAATAGAGCCACTGCTTCAGGGGTAACGCGTCTTTGGTGCGCACCCGAACGGCGTTGGTGCCCGTCGTGTTCACCAGTGCCAGTTCCAGGCGCCCGTCGGTGACGGACCATGCCCAGCCGCGGGCACCCGGCTCGGGCCCCGTCTGGCTCGCCAAAGCGCCGTTGCCCGACTCTAACCTCGCCCAGACGGCGAGGCTGAAGCGGTTGGTTCGGTCGATGGCCCCCAGCGGCTTCACCTCGAGGAAGGTGTGGCCGTCCAAGGCGAGCGCTTTGCCCCAGCGCCCATCGGCAAACACCGCCCGGTTGGTTCTTCCCATCACCGTAGCGGCCGCCCCTGGCACGGACGCCGGCGGTGAGGCTCCAGCCACGGGGCGCAGCACCTCCAACCGACCGTCAAAACTGGCCACGGCCAGCAGCCCGGCTTCGTCCGGCGCTGGCGGCGGCTTGCCGTTCGTCAGCCGCTCCCACTTCTCCTGTGCCTCGCCCAGCTCATTCTCCCGGTCGCGCAAGGTCTTCTCCGCGTCCCGCAGCGCAAAGTCACGCTCGACATAGAGCCGGGCCTGCTCCGGACTGGGCACCGCCAGCCGCGGCGGCGGATTGTCCGTGCGGATGCGGTCCAGCCCTTTCTCCGGCACGCTGTGGAAGAAGGCATAGAACTGGTAGAACTCCTTCTGGGTCAGCAGATCGAACTTGTGGTCGTGGCACTCGGCGCAACCCACGGTGAGACCCAGCCACACCGTCCCGGTCGTATCCACGCGATCGACCGCGTACTTGGTCAGGTACTCGTCCGGATCGGCCCCGCCCTCGTCGGTGGTCATGTTATTGCGGTTGAACCCGCTGGCGATTTGCTGCGCGACCGTGGCGTGCGGCAGGAGGTCCCCGGCCACTTGGTCGATGGTGAATTGGTCAAAGGGCAGGTCGTCGTTGAAGGCCCGGATCACCCAATCGCGCCACAGCCACATGAAACGGATGCCATCGAAGTGGTAGCCGCTCGTATCGGCATACCGCGCCAAATCGAGCCAATTCACCGCCATCCGCTCCCCGAAGTGGGCCGAAGCCAGCAGGCGATCCACCACTTTCTCGTAAGCCGCGGGAGTCTTGTCCGCCAGGTAGGCATCCACCTCTTCGACCGTGGGGGGCAAGCCGGTGAGGTCCAAGGAGACCCGCCGGATCAGCGTCGTACGGTCGGCTTCTGGCGCGGGGGCCAACCCCTTGGCTTCCAGCCGGGCCAACACGAAGCGGTCAATGGGATTGCGCGGCCAGCGCTTGTCTTCCACCGCCGGCAGCGTGGGGCGCTCGGGCACAAGGTAGGCCCAGTGCTCCTTCCAGGGGGCGCCTCCCGCCACCCAGCGCCGGAGCAGGCCGATCTGTTCGGGCGTCAACCGCTTGCCGCTCTCCGGCGGCGGCATGTGGTCTTCC
>JAJXTA010000689.1 GCA_021784265.1 bacterium
GATCTGGCTTTGACCTCAGCCGCCGCATCGGGTGTGCCAACCGTCACGACCCGCAGGGCGGTTGGATCGAGAGTCCTTCGGGCGAGAGGAACTCACCGATGACGGGGTCCCGGGTCGGCTCCCCCGGCGTGGGCCGACGACAGGGCCAGTTCATGCGGTTTCCCTCCCAGAATACTCGCACTCTGTGGCCCAGTGGATCTTGATCTCCTCCTCCACCGCCTTGAACTCCGGGTCGCCGGTGACCAGTTCGCCCTTGAGCTGGTTGCCCAGCGCGGTGGCAAAGGCGTGCGTAAGCCCGTTTCACCTCGACCCCCGGTCACGAGGCGATGCTCCAGGCGCTGGAGCTCCTCCCGGAACCGGCGCCACCCGCCCGGTAACCACGCGGACCGCGCCGGGAACTTGAATCCGGCCGCAGCCACCCTGTAGTCTGCCCGGGTGATGTGCCGGCAAACCCTGCTTGCGGCTTATGGTTGAGGTGGAAGGTTTGACCAAACTGTACGGCGACCTCGTGGCGGTGAACGCGCTCTCGTTCGCCGTGCGCCCGGGTGAGGTGATGGGCTTGGTCGGGCCCAACGGCGCCGGCAAAACCAGCACGTTGCGGTGCCTGGCGGGCGTCATCCCCTGCACCCGCGGCCGCGCGCGCCTGGCCGGCCATGACCTCACGCTCAACCCCCTGGCGGCCAAACAGGCCCTGGCCTACTTTCCGGACGAACCGCGCCTGTTCGATTACCTGACCGTGGCCCAGCACCTGAACTTCACCGCCCGCCTGTATCAGGTGCGCCAGCACGAGACCCAAGCCCACGCCCTGCTGGAGGAGCTCGAGCTGGCCGACAAAACCACCGCCCTGCCCGGCGAGTTATCCCGCGGCATGAAACAGAAACTCGCCATTGCCTGCGGCCTGCTCCATGCCCCGCTGGTCCTGCTCTTTGACGAGCCGCTGACCGGCCTGGACCCGATGGGCATCCGGCGGATGAAGGACACGATCCTGCGCCGGGCCCGGGCGGGCGCGGCGGTCATCCTCAGTTCCCACCTCCTGCACCTGGTCGAGGAAATCTGCTCCCACCTCCTGATCTTGAAAGGCGGCCGAATGATCGTTCACGGGACGTTAGCCGAGGTCCGACAACGGTTCGCGGAGGCAGAACCGGAGTCCAGTCTGGAAGAGGTCTTCTTCCGCGCGACCGACGCGACGCTCCCGCTCCGCGCCCCGGACTGAGCTACGGCGCGCCACCACCAGAACCGGTCTCGCCCGTGATCGCCGCCTTGGTCTATCTGCAAGCGTGCCTGGCACAGAACCGGCTCCGCGCCTGGCTGCGCCGCCTGCGCCAGCCAAAGTATCTGGTGAGCTTGGGCGCCGCGGTGGCCTACGTCTATTTCTTCTTCCTCCGGCCGGTGGCCGGGGGAGCGGTTGCCGGCGCCGCAGTGTCCGGCGCGGCGGGCCTGAGCCCCGAGCTCCTCGCCTTGGTCGAGGCGGCAGCGGCGACGGTCCTCCTGTTGGTCGTGAGTTTGAGTTGGCTCCTGCCCAAACGCCGCGCCGCGCTCGACTTTTCGGAGGCCGAGATTGCGTTCCTCTTCCCGGCCCCCGTGTCGCGCCGGCGGCTGGTTCACTTCAAGTTGATCAAATCGCAGGTGGCGATTCTGGTCACCGCATTGGTCATGACCCTGTTCACCTGGCGCTGGGTGGCCGCCGGTCACGCCTGGCGCCAGGGGGTCGGTTGGTGGCTGCTGATGGCCACGATCAACCTGCACGATCTGGCGGCCTCCTTCACCCGGACCCGTCTGGCCGAGCGGGGCCTCCGCCCCTGGCAATGGCGCTGCCTCGTCCTTGGCGTCCTCGGTTCCGTGGTCCTGCTCACCGACTGGTGGGGACAACGGGCGTGGCCGACCCTGAGCCTCGACCGGCTCACGGACCTGCCGGCCTTGCGCGAGTATGCCACCCGGCTGACCACAGCGGGGCCCCTGGCGATCCTCTTGCCGCCGTTCCGCTGGCTGGTGCGGCCGGTCCTGGCCCCTGACCTCAGCGGGTTTCTATGGGCAGCCGGCCCGGTACTGGCGTTGCTTGCGGGGCATTATGCCTGGGTGGTGCGGTCCGCCGCCGCCTTCGAGGAGGCGAGCCTGGAGCGGGCCCGGGAGCGGGCCCGCATGCTCGCTGCCGTGCAGGCCGGCAACTGGGGCGCCGTCGCCACGCTCCTCTCCCCGCGCTTTTGTCTCGGCTGCGGCGCCGTGGTCCTCGCGCTCGTGCTCGCCGGCAGCCTCGGCACTGCCGCGCCCCGGTGGCTGCCGGTGGTCGGGGTGTGTGCCGTCTTGTTCGCGCCGATGCTGTCGCTGATCGGGCCCCAGTTGCTCACCTTGGACCTGCGCTGGGACCTGACGATGGCCGACCTCATCAAGACCTATCCGCTGCCGGGCTGGCAGGTGGTGCTGGGGGAGGTCCTGGCCCCGACGGTCGTAGTCACCGCCTTCCAGTGGGGCCTGATCGTGCTGGCGGTGGTCCTCTTTCCGGAGACCGGGCCGCACGGGGGCTTGGCCGAGGCGACGCGCGTCGCCTGGGGCCTCGGCAGCGCCCTGTGCCTGCCGTTGCTAACGCTGAGCGGGTTCCTGCTGGCCAACGGATTGGCGCTCCTCTTGCCCGGCTGGTGCCGGCCCGCGACCAGCCCCACCCTGGGCTTCGAGGCGATGGGTTATGGCCTCCTGTTCTTCGCGGCGCAGGTCGTGGCCCTGGTCCTGCTGCTGGTGGCGCCCGCGCTGGTCTTCGGGCTGGTTTACTGGCTGACCCATCCCTGGCTCGGCTCGATCCTCGTCGTGCCCGCCGCCGCCGTGCCCGCCGCCGCTACCCTCGGCGGCGAGATCGCCGCCGCGGTCGGGATGTTGGGGGACTTGTTTGACCGGCTGGATAGCTCGGTGGACCCACCGGCCTGAGGCCCGGGCCAGCGCCGCGACCCACCCTTCCCGGCCCGAATGGGCGTGGCCTCTCCGCTGGGCGTGTCCGACCCGGATGGAACCGTCAGCAGGGCGCGGGGCGCACTTTTTGATTTAGCG
>JAJXTA010000690.1 GCA_021784265.1 bacterium
CCTCCCAGACCGACACCAGCGCCTGTGTCGTGCGGCCGCCGTCACAGATCAACTGACGCACCGGACCGCGCTCCTTCACCTCCAACACCCGCACGACCAAGACTCCCGAGCGCGCGCTGATGAAGCGGCCGTTTTCCAGCCAAACCTCGCGCAAGCCCGGAAACAGTCGGGCCGCCCGCGCATACACTCGGGCCAACGCGCCGAGGTCGAACTCGCCATCCACCCGTCGGCCCGCGTGCGTGCGGACGGCATGGGGCGGCACGCCGCCACCGCAATCCAGGTAGAGGGGGTGAAAATCGGCGGCGCGGCAGATGGCCGCCACTTCCGCCATCGCCCGAGCGTAGATGGTCGGCGAGGCGACGTTGGTCCGGAGGTGAAAGTGAACGGTCTCCAGGCGCAGGCCGGCGCGTTGGAGCCGCCGCAAGGCGGTCACCGCTTCGGCGGGCAGCAGGCCGAACTGGGTCGGCTCCCGCGGCTGGTCGGGATCATGTTCCTGGTGGGTGTGGCACCGGACACCGACGCGCCAGTTCAACGTCCTCGCCGCGGGGAGGAGCGCGGCGAGTTCCCGGAGCGAATCGAAGTTGACCGACAGCCCGCGCCACGGGTGGCGGGGCAGCCAATGGTGTTTGGCCGGTCCGTTCACCAGGATGCGCTCGGGCGGGTAACCCTCAGCGCGGGCGGCCAACAGTTCGTATTCGCTCACCACCTCGACGCCGAGCCCCTGCTGGCGCCACCAGCGCAACAGCGGCCGCACGGGCTGGGTCTTGCACGAGAGCCAATGGCGCACCGCGGGGCGTCCGGCGGTGGCCCCGTCGGCCGCTTTTGGCCCCAGGGCCCGCGCTTCTCGCAGGGCCTCCCGCAAAGGCGCGGTCGAGCAGAGATAGAACGGCGTGGGCGCCTTGGCCAGCGCCCGCGCCACCAGTGGCCGCCAGAAGCGGTGCCGTTGCCGCGAGGGTCTCAGCGGTCCAAGCATCGGAGGCGGCGGCGGTGCGTCGAGCCGCGGGCCTTGCCCCGCGGCGCGGCGGCGCGGGCGTGGGAGCCGCGGGTGGGGCCCGGGTGCATCGCGGGGAGGAGGCTACACAAAGGTTTCGACCGCGAGACCGGTTTGAGCGCGGATGGCCTGAGCAATCGCCTCAAGTTCGTCACTGGCCAGTGGGGTCGCATAAGGCTCGGGGGTGGGCCGGGCGACGGTATAGGCATGCACGGCTTTGATCTTGCCACCCCCGCGGACCAGGGTATTGAGCCGGGCGCAGTAGGCGTTCAGCTCGGCGGGCGGCATGACTGCCCCGTGGACCTTGAGGAAGAGACTTTGGATGACAATCGGGCGCGCGCGGGCCGTCGCGTCGAGGTTCTTCAGGATTCGTTCAAAGGCGACGTGAGTACGGTTCACGCGCTTGAAGTAAGCTTCCGTCCCGGCGTCCAGCTTGGCCCAGACCTCCCCTTGATGGGCGTCCATGAGCGCCAAGCCCCGGCGGACGTCCGCTTTGTCCAGGCCGGCGGCATCGGTGATCAACACGATCTTGGCGGCGGTCAAGCCCGCGGCCTGCTTCACCTCGACCGCCATCCGCACCGCCGCCGCGAAATTGGGGATCATGGTGGGTTCCCCGTCCCCGCTGAAGGCCAGGTCCTTGATCTCGCGGGCGAGCTCCGGGACCTCGTTGAACTTGGGTTCGCGCGCCAGGCGACCCGACTGGACGAAGTCGATGAGACTGACCAACTCCTGCCGCGCCAGGGCCAAGTCCAGTCGGCGTGTGCGGGGCGGGGTCCGCCGGTCCACTTCGCAGTAGATGCAATCGAAATTGCAGACCTTGTCGGGATTGAGGTTGATGCCGAGGGAGAGTCCGCGTGACCGCCGGGAGATCACCGGATACACGTAAAGGAACTCGGCAAAATGCCGCCGGTGATCCCGCACGGCGGCCAGAGTGCCGGCCACCCGGTCTGGGGTTGCGCTCACCGGGCCACTGTACGCCAAACGGCCTTGGGAGCAAGTGTGGCGACGCGCGCCCCTAGCGCAGCGCCCGGTGACGGAAGCAGCCGACCAAATGGTCGTTCACCAAGCCCACCGCCTGCATGAAGGCGTAGCAGATCGTCGAACCCACGAAGGAGAAGCCGCGGCGCCGGAGGTCTTGGGCGAGGGCGTCGGAAACCGCGGTGCGAGCGGGGACCGCGGTCATGGTCTGCCAGTGGTTGATCACCGGCCGACCCTCGACGAAGCGCCAGAGGTAGCGCTCGAAGCTCCCGAACTCGGCTTGCACGGCCAGAAACAACCGGGCGTTGCGGACGGCCGAGGCGATCTTGAGCCGGTTGCGGACCAGCCCCGGGTTGGCCAGCAGCCGCGCCCTCTGCCGGGCGTCGTAGGCGGCGACGGTGGCGGGGTCGAACTGGTCGAAAGCGATGCGGTAGGCGGGACGCTTCTTAAGGATGGTCGCCCAGCTTAAGCCGGCCTGCGCCCCCTCGAGAATCAGGAACTCGAACAGGACCCGGTCGTCATGGCAGGGGCGGCCCCACTCGGCGTCGTGGTAGGCGCGTTCGAGCTCGGTGCGGGCCCAGGGGCAGCGGGGCTTCACATGCCCATGATCTGGTAGCCGCAATCGACGTAGATGACCTGGCCGGTGATGGCGGCCGCGCCGTCGCTGGCCAGGAAGGTGCCGGTCGCGCCGAGCTCGGCGGGGAGCACATTGCGTTTGAGCGGGGCGTGGGCCTCGTAATGCTTCATCATGGTGGTGAAGCCGGCGATGCCGCGGGCCGCCAGGGTGTTCATGGGACCGGCGCTGATGCAGTTGACCCGAATCCGCTTGGGGCCGAGGTCATAGGCCAGGTAACGGGTGCTGGCCTCGAGGGCGGCCTTGGCTACCCCCATGACGTTGTAATGGGGCACCACCTTTTCCGCGCCGTAGTAACTCATGGCCACGAGGCTCCCGCCGTTGGTCATCAACGGGCTGGCGGCGCGAGCCAAGGCCACCAGGGAATAGGCGCTCACGTCGTGGGCGATGCGGAAGGCCTCGCGCGGAGTGTTGAGGAAGTCGCCCTCG
>JAJXTA010000691.1 GCA_021784265.1 bacterium
GCGCGACCCGCCAGCCCGACTACCGCCACAGGGCCTCCCGGATCCATACACCCGCGAGCCGTGCGACGACGTGAACCCGATGCCTGACTACGAGAATGTCCTGACCGACTGGAAAAGGGCGGCTGCCCGAACCGGCCTGACGGTAGCGTGTGCCCTTGTGCCAGCCGGTTCCGGTCGGTCTCGCCCCGGCAGTGCCCGCCGTGCCGCAGCCGCCTCCAAAGAACAGGCAAGAAGCGCCGGTTGACGTGCCAAGCCACGCTCTGGTAGTATCCTGTTGTGGCAGGGTTAAAACGGTCAAGCCGCACTGGTTTCCGATTTCCTGTGGGAGGGTTGCTTTGTGAGCCGTATTGGCCGAGATATCGTCACGAACGTGGAAGCCGTCAGTCTCGACAAGAGCGCGCCAGACGTTGTCAACGCTGTCGCCAGTGATGACGCTCGTTCTGCCATGAGAGCGAGACAACCGAGGCGCCTCCTGTCCTGCGGGCGGCTGTTCGGGGCAATCGTGCTTGCCCTGTGGGCGGGGAGGCCTTCCCTCGGCGCCTTCTCCCTGCTCGCCTCCAATCAACTGGTGTTCGCGAACGTGGACCACGCGCCGGTGGGGGCCTGCTCCACGATCACTTACGGCTACAAAGGTCCGACCTGCGGGGTGGGAACGTCCTCGGGCGTCTTCCCTTTCTACTATAACCAGGGCGGCGGCGGCGTCCTTATCGCTGTGTCCGGCGGTTCCGGGTTGCAGTTGCTGCCCTTTGTCGCCTCGGCGGCGAGCATTGCCACCAATGCCCACTACTTCCCCGAGGCCAGCGTCCAACGCACGCTCACGCCAGGCACCGACGAATGCACCATCGCCGACGCCGGGCTGGCCTTCACGCATTATAGTCCCGCGTGGTCGATGGCCGACCTCCGCACCGCAACCCTGAACGAGAAAAAACGTTACCTCCTGCCGGCCACCTGGCTGGTCTTCACGATTAACAATACCAACAGCACGTCCGAGGATTTCTATTTTGGCCTCCCGGTTGCCGCAACACCGAAGACCTTCGCCAACGGGGCCTATCAGGGTTTTGTCCTGGGTGAGGCGGCGCTGGCCGTGCAAAGCGGGAGTTGCGAGCTGCTGAGCGGCGCGCAACTGACCGCGGCGTTCAGCGGCCTGACCCAGGGGTTCGCTTTCCACCTGGGCGTGCCGGCGGGCCAGAGCCGGTCGCTGATGGTGGTCATTGCCTACTACCGCAGCGCGGTGCTGGATGCCCGCACGGGCGCCTCCTATTATTACACCTCACTGTATCCTTCCATGGACAGCGTCATTGACTCCGCGTTCGGCGGCATTGGCGACGCCCAACTACGGTGCCAGCAACTGGCGACGGCGATGCGCCACGCGGGGCTGAATCCGTACCGGCAGTTTCTGGCCTGCCAGGCGCTCCATTCCTACCTGGCCGACTCCGCCTGTTTGATCGATCCCCAAGGTGGTGTGCATTGGTGGGAAGTGGAAGGGCAGTTCAACTATATCAATACGTTCGACCTGACCGTGGACCTGGCCTTCTTTGATTCATATATGCAGCCCTGGGCGTTGCGAAACGTGCTGGACGCTTATTCCGGCGCGCTCCCCGGCACGGGCTACAGCTTCGACACTCCGCTTTACAGTCCGTCCGGGACGCCAGTGTCCGGTCACGGCTTTTCATTTGACCACGACATGGGGTTGTGGCCGACTTCCGGGACGGGGCCGGCCTATGGGGCCTGCATGGGCGATGAAGAACTTCAGGCTTGGATTCTATCGGCGGGCCTGTATTGGAGCCACACGGGCGATAACGTCTGGATCACTAACAACGCGGCCCTGCTGCAGACCTGCCTCAACTCGATGCTTTGGAGGGACAATACCAACGCCGCGGCGCGGGATGGGATTACCAAGAATGTCAACGCCGGCGAGATCACGACCTTCGACGACCTGGATGCCTCACTCCAGCGGCCGGCATTTAGCGGGCGGTTGGCGGTGAGAAACTGGGCGTGTTACCTGGCCCTGGACGCGATGTTCCACCAACTGGGCGACGCGGCGGACGCGGCAGCCTGTGAGAACATGGCGCGGGTCGTCGCACAAACCATCGTCAGTTGCTGGAACAGTTACCGTGAGACATTGGGTTACATTCCCGCGCTCTTAGACGGCAGTGATACGGCCGCGATTATCCCGATGGTCGAAGGGTTGGCCTACCCGGCCGCGATGGGGTTGACCAATGCCATTGACCGGACGGGTGGGCCGTACGCGCCGATGCTGCAGGCACTTTCAAATCATATCGCGGCCGTCCTGGTTCCAGGCCGATGCTTGGATGCTGCCTGCGGAGCCTGGTTGATGACCAGCGCCACCCCCACGATTACCTGGCAAAGCAAGAACTTCATCTGCCAGTACGCGGTCGAAGTCGTTCTGGGGATCACCAACAGCGCTGTGGAGGGTCCCGTGGATCAAGTCCACGCCAGCCTCCAGATTCAGGATTCGCCGCACGCCGGGTACTCGGACGCGCTCAACGGGACGGGCGCGTTTCAGTACGCGGGCGGGGCGCATTATCCGCGCGGCATCACCAGCGCGCTTTGGTGGCTGAACGCGACCAACAATCCCTCCTACCCGGTGGCCACCTCTGTCCCGGGAGCGCCCACTGTCCTCCAGGCTTTGGCGGGTGACCATCAGGTTTTGCTGTTATGGCAGGGAGTCGCCTTGGCGACCGGCTACAATCTAAAGCGCGCCGCGGTTAGCGGTGGGCCGTACACGTCGATCACAAATGGGCTTGCGGGCGCCAGTTTTACTGACGCGAGCCTCACTAACAGTGTCGCATATTATTACATTCTGACGGCAACCAACCCAATTGGTGAGAGCCTTCCGTCGCGGGAGGTCAGCGTCACGCCGGTCTCCTCCACGGGCACAAATCTGACTGCCTCGGTGACCGGCGCCCAATTCGTGGTATCCTGGCCGGCGAGCCATGTTGGTTGGATCCTGCAGACCAATACGCTCGACCTCGTCAACCCGGCCGCTTTGGGTGATTTTCCCGGCTCG
>JAJXTA010000692.1 GCA_021784265.1 bacterium
GCGGCTCGCTACTTCCGATCCTAAGCGTCGGCCAGCAGCACCGTTCGCGTTGCCTCGGCATCGAGCTCAAAGCCGCCGCCCTGCGGAACGACATACGCATCGTGTCGTCCCAGTTCGGTCGTGCGGTGTTGGGCCGCGAAGGTCGGGATGGCCGTGGCACGGCCAATCTGCGTGCCGCTCGTGATCGGGATCATAATGGTGGCCTTTTGCTGACTTTTCTCCGGTGTCTCAAGGGTGAACCCGCTGCCGCGCGCGATGGTCGCGAAGATGTCGAGGAAATTGACCGCGAACACCGAATCGAAGAACACTTGGCAGTAGCTTTGGGGCAGGCGGTGAAGCTCCAGCCAGCGGTAGACGATCACCAAGTCTTCGACTTTCACCGTGAAGCTGGGCGTCTGTCGGCCTGAAAACTTCCCAGCATGGCGTTGACCTGTCCTGACTGCGATGTAAGTCAAGGCCTCGAACTTGCTGGACCGAACCTCGATCGACGCAACAGCTTCTTTCAAGAGTGGTTGAGTGTCCTTATGCTCACGTTCCGACAGGTCGGCCTCAACCGAAGTGTTGGAGGGAAACAGCAGCAAGTCCGGGCGTTTCCCGAAGCGCCGCGTTGCCTCCAGTCCGGCGAGGTAGTGTGTCTTGAATCCGGGATCCCCGGCTGCCATGCTGTGAGTACCCCCATATTGTACCACTTTCCACTGAGGCAGCGCGCGGGCAAGCGCCGCCGACAACATCCGCTCCGCCCAATCGCCCATTGCTCGGTTGGCCAGGAATTCGGACCGGGCGTCGGTCGGTACGCTCGGGCGCCGAGCAGGCGGCGGACCTTCGCCGCCGAAGGCCAAGTGCCGCTCGTGGATACCCTTCTCGCGAAGGTTCTCCACGACACGGTTCAGCGTTGCCTGGAGCCGCGAAAAGTATGCGCCTCCGCGGCTCATCGTTTCTTACTCTCGAAACTGAAGAGTTCCTTGACCTCGACTCTGAGGACTCTG
Organism: bacterium; assembly: GCA_021784265.1. Classification (GTDB taxonomy): domain Bacteria; phylum Verrucomicrobiota; class Verrucomicrobiia; order Limisphaerales; family J093; genus JAJXTA01. Next base: position 987 of record JAJXTA010000692.1, read on the forward strand.
GAAAACCTCTCCAACCCGGCGACCGAAGGCGCATTAATGCCACGCTCTACTAGGCTGATGAAGTTAACGGAGCACCCGACAGCTTCAGCGAGTTGCTCTTGCGTGAGCTTCTTTGCCCGGCGTAGGTCGGCGATGCGTTTGCCCAGCTTTCGTTGGAGCACGAGCCTCAATACCACTCTGCGGAGCAGCGCACCACCAAGGTAAACTATGACCCGATGGCGTTCGTCGGCGATTCGCCGATTCGTCCCGGCCAGGCCTCCAAACCCGCCCCCGGCCCGATGCCATGCAGCGAGTGTGCTGGCCGCATGCCGTCGGCCCGCGCCAGCGGAAGGATGGCGGGGGTAGGCGTGCGGGTTTTTCGCTGTCGCGGCGGAAGCCGTCCTGGCAGGGTGTCGGGCATGAGTTTGCTGCCATTTGGGACCCTGCCGGCCTATACACCCCGCCGCTGGGTGCCGCCCGCGACCGCGCTGGGCGATTGGGCGGCGGTGGCGCCGCTCTTCGACCGGTTGGAGGAGCGGTTGACGCACTGCGCCACCGCGCCCGCGCTCGAGGCTTGGTTGGGCGATTGGGGCGAGCTAGGGGCGGCCCTGGACGAGGAGTCGTCGCGCCGCTACATCGCGATGACGTGTCACACCGAGGACGCCGCCGCCGAACGAGCTTACCTGGAGTTCGTCGAACAGATCGAGCCGCGGGTCAAGCCCCGCCAGTTTGCCCTGGAACAACGCTACCTCGCCCACCCCGCCCGCCCAAACCTCCCCCCGGCCCGTTACGAGGTCTTCCACCGGCAGACCCAGACCCACGTCGCCCTGTTTCGGGAGGCGAACGTCCCCTTGGAGACCGAAGACACCAAGCTGGGCCAACAATACCAGAAACTGAGTGGCTCGCTGACGGTGCGGTTTCGCGAAGAGGAACATACCTTGGTGCAGATGGCCCGGTATCTCGAGGAACCGGACCGCCCGCTGCGCCAACAGGCCTGGGAACTGACCGTCAACCGCCGCTTGCGGGAGGCCGCCAAGTTCGAGGACTTCTTTACCCGGATGCTCGGCTTGCGTGAGCGCATTGCCGCCCATGCCGGCTGCCCCAACTACATGGAGTACGCCTTCCGCGCCCGCTTCCGGTTTGACTATACGCCGGCCGATTGCCGGGCGTTTCACCAGGCCGTGGAGATCCTGGTCTTGCCGTTGCGGCGGCAGCTCCAGGCCACCCGCCGCCAGCGCCTCGGGTTGACCACCCTCCGTCCGTGGGACTTGGCCGTGGACCCCCTGAACCAGCCCCCGCTCCGGCCCTTCGCCACCGTGGAGGAGCTGGTGACGCGCGCCCAGGGCGTTTTCGACCAGGTGGATGGCGGACTGGGGCGGGGCTTCACCCTGATGCGCGAGCAACGGCTCTTGGACCTGGAGAACCGCAAAGGCAAGGCCCCGGGCGGCTACCAATGCACCCTGGCCGAGGCCCGGCTCCCCTTTATCTTCATGAACGCGGTGGGGCTCCAGCGCGACGTCGAGACCGTGCTGCACGAAGCCGGGCACGCCTTTCATACCCTGGCCAGCCAGAACGAACCGTTCTACCCCTACCGCAGCGCGCCCATCGAGTTCTGCGAGGTGGCGTCGATGAGCATGGAGCTGTTGGGCAACCAGTTCCTCGAGGCCTTCTATCCCGCCCCGGAGGCCAAACGCGCCCGGCGCGAGCACCTGGAAGGCATCATCGACATCCTCCCCTGGATCGCCACCATCGACGCCTTCCAGCACTGGGTCTATACCCATCCGGGCCACGCGCCCGCGGAACGCGAGGCCGCCTGGCTCGAGCTCATGGACCGCTTTGGCGGCGACGTCGATTGGCGGGGCTACGAACCGGCCCGCGCCAAGCTCTGGCATCGCCAGTTGCACCTGTTCCTGCACCCCTTCTACTACATCGAGTATGGCATCGCGCAACTAGGCGCGTTGCAGGTCTGGGCCAACGCAAAACGGGACCGCGCTCGCGCCGTCGCCGATTACCGGCGCGCCTTGGCCCTGGGCGGCGCCCGGCCGCTGCCGGAGCTGTTC
>JAJXTA010000693.1 GCA_021784265.1 bacterium
CCTCGAACGAAGTTATCAACTGGCCCGGGAACGCTACGCCGCCCTCGGGGTGGACACGGAGCAGGCCCTCCGGCGGTTGGCGGCGGTTTCCCTCTCCTTGCACTGCTGGCAGGGGGACGACGTCGGAGGCTTCGAGCAGCCGGGCGGGGAGTTGGGCGGGGGGCTGGCCGTGACCGGCAATTACCCCGGCAAGGCCCGCACCCCGCGGGAACTCCGAGCCGATATCGAGCAAGCCCTGGCCCTGATCCCGGGGGCGCACCGCTTCAACCTCCACGCCATTTACGCCGAAACCGGCGGCCGCCGCGTCGAACGCGACCAGCTCGGACCGGACCATTTTCGCGACTGGATCGCCTGGGCGAAGGCCCGCCGCTTGGGCTTGGATTTCAATCCCACGTTCTTCGCCCATCCGAAGGCGGCCGACGGCTTCACCCTGTCCCATCGGGACGCTGGCATCCGGCAGTTTTGGATCGAGCACGGGCGCCGCTGCCGGGAGATCGGGGCCGCCTTCGGGCAGGCACTGGGCACCCCCTGCGTCACCAACGTCTGGATCCCAGACGGTTTGAAAGACACCCCCGCCGACCGGCGTGGACCGCGGGAACGGTTGGCCGCCGCCCTCGACGCGATCTTCGCCGCCCCCATCGACCCGCGCCACAACCTCGATGCCGTCGAGCCCAAGCTCTTCGGCCTGGGCAGCGAAAGTTACGTGGTCGGCTCCCACGAGTTTTATCTGGGCTACGCCCTGCGCCATGGCAAGCTGCTCTGCCTGGACGCCGGCCATTACCATCCGACCGAAGGGATTGCCGACAAGATCTCCGCCGTGCTGGCGTGGCTGGACGAGCTCCTGCTGCACGTCAGCCGCGGGGTGCGCTGGGATAGCGATCACGTCGTGACGCTGACCGACGACCTGGCGGCGATTGCCCAGGAGCTGGTCCGGGGCGACTACCTCGCCCGCACGCATCTGGGCTTGGACTACTTCGATGCCAGCATCAACCGGGTGGCGGCCTGGGTGATTGGCGCCCGCTCGCTGCTCAAAGCCCTCCTGCTGGCCTTGCTCGAACCCGTCGAACAGCTCCGGCGTTATGAAGCCGCCGGCGATTACACCGCGCGCCTGGCGTTGCAGGAGGAGGCCAAAACCCTCCCCGCCGGGGCGGTCTGGGATTTCCATTGCCACCAATCGGGGGTGCCGATCGGTCCGGCCTGGATGCAGGAGGTCAAGAACTACGAAACGACGGTTCTAACCCGACGGGGTTAGCGTCGGGTCCCCCGGGCAGCAGCAATCACTATGAATGTCGCGAATCCGTTTCTGGGTGTGGTGTTCCACTGGCTGGGCGGCTTGGCCTCCGGCAGTTTCTACGTCCCCTTCCGTTTCGTGAAGAAATGGTCATGGGAAACCTACTGGCTGGTGGGCGGCTTCTTTTCGTGGATTATCGCGCCGTGGGTGATCGGGCTGGTGATGACCCACGACCTGCCGGGCATCCTCGTCGAAGCGTTGCGTTCCTACGGCGCCAACTGCTTCTGGACCTATTTCTTCGGCGTGCTCTGGGGCTTGGGGGGCCTCACCTTCGGGCTGACGATGCGCTATCTGGGGATGTCCTTGGGCATGGGCGTCGCGCTGGGCTACTGCGCCGCCTTCGGCACCCTGATGCCGCCGCTGTTCAAGGGCACGTTCGTCAGCGACGTCTTGGGCAAGGCCTCCGGCATCGTCATTCTCATTGGGGTCGCCGTCTGTTTGCTCGGCATCGCCGTCGCCGGCATGGCCGGCATGTCCAAGGAAAAAGAGATGTCCGAGGAACAGAAACGGGAATCCATCAAGGAATTCAATTTCAAGAAGGGCATCCTGGTCGCCACCTTCTCGGGCGTCATGAGCGCCTGCTTCGCCTACGGGCTGGCCGCCGGCGACCCGATCAAGGCCCTCGCCCTCAAGCACGGCACCACCACCCTCTGGCAGGGCCTGCCGGTGCTCGTCGTGCTCCTGGCCGGCGGGTTCACCACCAACTTCATCTGGTGCGTCATGCTCCACCTCCGAAATCGCTCCGGGCACGAATACCTCGCCGCCGAACAGACCCCCGTCGCCCGCGGGACGGAGCCGATCCTGGAAACCGCCCTCGACGCTCCCAGCGAAGAAACGGTCGAGCGCCTGCCTGCCCGCCCGGCCTCCCCCCTGGGACGGGTGCCGCTGGGGCCGAACTACCTCTTCTCCGGGCTGGCCGGCACGACCTGGTACCTGCAGTTCTTCTTCTACACCATGGGCGAGACTCAGATGGGCCAATACAAGTTCTCCAGTTGGACCCTGCACATGGCCAGCATCATCATCTTCAGTTCTCTCTGGGGCATCGCCCTGCGCGAGTGGCGCGGCTCGAGCTTCTTCACCAAATCCCTGCTCTTGTTGGGTCTGACGATGCTGGTGTTCTCGACGATCATCGTCGGCTACGGCAATTACCTGGGCGTCGCCACCACGGCGACCGCCGCGCGCTAGCCATGCGCTTCGGACTCCAACCCGCGCGCGCGCGCGTTTTCCTCACCCAGCACGGCGCCCGGAGGGCTCTCGGCGCGGGCCTGGCCGGCCTGCTCCTGCTGCTGGCCAGCATCACCGCCTCGGCCGCGCCGCGCCCGGTGATCCTGGACACCGATATTGGGGATGACATCGACGATACCTGGGCCTTGGTCTGCCTCTTGAAGAGCCCCCAACTGGACCTGCGCCTGGTCACCACGACCTTCGGCAAGGCCGAGTATCGGGCCAAGATCGTTGCCCGCCTCCTCACCGTCGCCCAACGCACGGAGGTGCCCATCGGCCTGGGCGCCGGCGGACGGACCGGCACCGGCGGCCAGGAACCGTGGGTCCACGCCTACCGCCTCCAAGACTACCCGGGCCGCGTCCACCAAGACGGCGTCCAGGCCTTGATCGACGCCGTGGACCAGGCCCCTGAGCCCCTCACCATCATCAGCATCGGCCCCTCCCAAACCGTCGCGGCCGCGCTCCATCGCCAACCCGCCCTGGCCAGCAAGAACTTCTTCGTCGGCA
>JAJXTA010000017.1 GCA_021784265.1 bacterium
CTTGGACGGCACCCACACGAGCACCGGGACGCTCACGATCAACCCCGGGGGCACCGCCAGTGGGGGCACGTTCAACTCGACCTTGGACATCTTCTTCGACGTGCGCCAAGGGTCTCTCACCGGGACACTTCAGGAGTCGGGCGAGTTGCAGTTGAGCGCCAATGGCACCCTTTGGTCCCGCACCCCGCCGGCGGGCGCGGTGACCATTCCTGGAGTCAACCAAAACCTAAACGGGACCGACAACGCGGCGGATTTCTGGACGATCCCGGTCCCGGAGATCACCATGGTGATCAACCCCGACGCTACTCTTCCTCCGGGCTTTGGCGGTCCGGCCGGCTTCTCGGGGTCCCTGAGCGATTCCGTGCCCGACGCCACCCCGACGCTGGGGCTCCTCTTGCTAACCGCCAGCTTTTATTGGCTGGGGCGGACGTATCGAAGCACCTTGGCCTGAGTCTGCCGGCCGCCGTAACCCGACGACAGTCGGTGCCTGAGCGCGGGGCAGAGCGCACCCCCCAGAGGCAAAAACCAGGGGGCCGACCTCGGCGGGCGAGGGGTGGTGACCGCCCTCCCTGCGGCTGCCCAGATCTTCGCGGGACTCCAGGGGCTGGGCCGGGCGCTGCGGCATGGCAACCGGCGCCTTCCTCAGCGTGCCTCGGGAGGCGCTACGAGGGGAATGCGGTCGCGGCCGTTCCTCCGATAGACCGCGAAGTCCTTCCGATCCACCGTGATGACGCAGCAATCGCGGTTCAGCTCCGTCATGCGGACGATGCACGCATCCGCCAGGTCCATGTGCCGGTCCGCGTACTTCTGGAGCAGCCGCAGCACGGCTGCCGCTTGGCCTCCCAAGTCGAAGGCCAGCACGATTTCCCCGGCGGCAACCATCTCCACGATGGCCGCCGGTTGCGCGGTCAGGGCCGCGGCCTCCGCCATGGCCTCGGAGCAAGAGTAAAACGGCGGGCCAAAGTGCTCCAGTGTCCGGACCGCCCACGCGTGGTGTTCGTCCTGGGCATTGAGCGCGGCGATCAGCGGTCCGGCGTCGAGGATGTTCTTCATGCCGGCCTCTTGCCCCAGGTCTGGCGATAACGCTTATTGCTGCTCAGGTCGGAGGCTCCCCGGGTGGCGCCGAAATAGCGGCGCATAACGGTCAGCTTGGCGGCGCCGCTCAACCGCGCTTTCAGGGCCTGACGCACGATCTCTCCCTGGGCTACCCCGTCCTGGCGCGACTCCTCGCGAAGAGCTCGCGCCAGCGCTTCGCCCAACCGGATTGTTAACGTCTCATTCACCCGACGACCATATTACACCATTGGCAATACCGCAACACGAACCGCTCCTCGGCCAGCTTTCCGCGCGCCCCCAACGGCTTCTTGCTCCCCAGTGCGGCGCGCCGAGCCGTTGCTGATGGCGATAGCCGCGCTGGGGCTTGGCCGGGCCTCTCGCCTGGACGCCCGGACCTCTTGCCGCCGTCGCGATTCGGCTTGACTAACTAATAAGCCATTGCCATATTCCCTCCAGGATTATCCAAAAGCCGATGATGCAGCCTCCGGGCAACAGGTCCTGGGCGGCCACGCGGACGGTGGGGTGGTTGGCCCTTGCGCTGGTGAGTCTCGCGGTCGCGCGTAGTTGCGTGCGCGCCGCGGCCGCCGAGGCCGTGGTGGTACCGCTCGCCTACACCGAGCTCCCCGGCGCGTTGACGAGCGAGCCGATCCGGGATGCCGGCCCCGCCGTGACCTTCAAGAAGGAGCCCGCCTGGAAGTCCTCCCGCGTGGTGCGGGGCATGATCGAGTTGGGCGGGGAGCGAAGTTCCTGGGTCCCATTCGCCTGGGTCCCGGCGGAACGCCGTCTGTTCTTGGACCTGAACCGCAACCTGGACCTAACCGATGATCCGCGCGGGGCGCTGCTGGGCGGGAAAGTCGGCGGAGGCCAGACCACGTTCCGTGATGTCCACGTGGACCTGCCTGGCCCAACGGGAGTTCGCCCGCTGTTATTGAACGTCAATTGTTATGACTGGGGTGCGCGAGCGGGCGTGCAGCTTGAATTGCGCTCGCTCTGGCAGGGGCGGTGGGAGTTGAACGGCCGGAGCTGGCAGGTGGGGATGGTGGAAGACCTGCAGCGCACCCCGGCCAAGGGCCAGCCCCGCTACCTCCTGCTGCGCCCCTGGACCGACCGCGCCGCCCCGCTCAGCTTGGGCGAGGGTACGCCGGACCTTATCGATTTCCCGCACCAGCTCTTCTTCGACCAGCACGCCTTCCGCGTGACCTGCCGGTTTCCCGCCGACGCCGCGGCATCCCCGTGCGAGCTGAGTCTGGTCCCGCAGGCTCTCCCCCTGGGCACGCTGCGGGTCCAAGGCGACTCCCTGCGGCGGCTGGTCCTCACCCAGCCCGGCGGCTACACCGTGGTCTGGGATGCACCCGAGATCGGCGGAGGAATCCCGGTCGGAACCTACACTCCGGCCGAAATCTGGCTTGAGCACGGCACGACTCGCGCGGTCAGCCTCGGGGCCGCCCAGCCAATAGTGATCCGCGAGCAGACAACGACCAGCGCGCGGCTCGGTGGACCATTGACCAACAGCGCCACGATCACCCGGCGGGGTAAGACCATGATCCTCACCTACACGTTGCTCGGCGCCGATGGCCTCACCTATCGCTTGGTCCCCCGCGACTCCGGGCGGCCGCCTCAGGTCCAGATCGAGCGAGACGGTCGGCAGGTCGCTGCCGGTCAGTTCCGGTATGGGTGAGGCGGCACCTGCGCGTACTCATGGCGAGTACCATTCCAAGTGGCGGGGGAACTGCGCCTCGTGGTCTCGAGCGACTTGGGTGGCCTGGGGCCAACCCGCGGGGCGCCGCTCCTCTACCGCTGGGGCAGGGCGAACCTGTTGCCCGAAGTGTTGCCCTGGATGGCCGTGTTGGGGCTGTTGCTGTTGCGGCCGAACCGCGACGTCCGCGCGTGGTGGGTCTGGGTGCCGTTGGTGACGGTGAATGCGGTGGCGGGAGGCGTGTTCAGCCTGGCCCCCACCGAGCTGGCCGACCAGTTCCTCGAGCCCTTTACCTCGCTCGCGTTTGGAGTGGCGGCGGTCTGGTTGCTCGCGCCCTACCTGGGCACCAAATCGCGGCTGGTGCTGTTTTTCGCCGCGTTGCTCAGTCTGGGGCTCGGGAGCGTGGGGACCCAGGTCCTGCGCGCCGATTGGAGCGGCGGTGGGCCGGAACGGTTCGGCGTGCTGGTGCTCCTCGGGGTCTGCGCCTTCACCCTCGCGTTGGCCATCTGTCTGACCAGTCTGATGTGCCGTCACCGGTTCGCCGGATTGCGCGTCGCCCTGTGGAGTTTGGTCTGGTTGGCGGTGGCTTGGACGCTCACTACCGCCCCCGTTTGGGTCGTTGCCCTGGTGGTCCGCGGAGGGGGGAGCACGCAAGTGCTGGGGTTCATCGCCGGCCTCACCCTCGCCACCTTCCTGAGTCTCTTCCCCTTCCTGCTGCTGTCGTTCGCCCAGCCTTTCTATCGGCAGCGGTTACGCGCCTTTCTGCGGGTGGCGGCCACCGCGACCGGAGGGGCGTCCGCGGCCTGAAGCCGGCCCCGCGCCGCGGTGCTCCGCTCCCGTGTGGCTCTCCGGGGCTCAGTTGCCGCGCGCCCCTGGCGCCTGCCACTCGCGGCCGCGGTGAGTTGATCATGAATAAGCCTTGCGCAGTTGCCAGGTGTGTCGCATAAATAACTCTGTGATCAGCGTAAGGCCAACCAACCGGAGGTGTAAGGCGACCTGGTGGCGCTCCTGGTCTTCAAAACCAGCGTGGGGCTCAACAAAGTCTCAGGTGGGTTCGATTCCCATCCACCTCCGCCACCCCCAGGCGGCGCCCAACGCGTCAGGCGAGGGGAGGTAGCCGGGTGTGAGCCGCAAGGTTGCCCAACCCCCCATCAACCGCCTCGCGCGCGATCCGGAGCGGCGCGACTTCGGACCAGGACTCGTGCTGGCGTTGATCGGGGTCTTGGTAGCGCTGTGCGGGGCGCGGCATTTGACGGGGGTGGAAACCCTCGCGGGGAATACCGCCTGGGAGACGCAACTGATCCGGGCCTTCACGGTTGGCGGTTTACAATTCCCGGCGCCCGCCCCGCCGCCGCCGCTGTTACTCGAGGCGACCGGAGCCGGGCCACCGTCGGCTGCGGCGGTGCGGGCGGCGCCGATCTCCGCGGCGCCGGTGGCGCCGCGGGTCGATACCGGAGCCAACACGCCTTGTCCGACCTGAATCAAGTAGCCCTCGGCCATACGGCATGGCCGCTCCGCTCACGCGCCGGCATGTACTCGAACGTCGCCGCCTTGCTGAGGCCCGGATTCTTCCGGTCATGAACGCGCTCGTGCCGCCGCGGGCCGCTCGTGCCGCGGCCCGGGTGGGCCCTCGTTGGCTCCGGGCGCGGCCTTGGGTGCAGGCCGGTTTCTCGGCGGTCTGGTTGGCGCCGCTCGGCCGCTGGTTGCACGGCGTACCCGGATGTGTCTTCCATTGCTACTCATGTCCGCTGTCCGCCGTGGCTTGCCCGGTGGGCGTGTTAGCGAACTACGCCGCTTTGTTGCCGGTCTGCTGGGAAGTTCCCTATCTGCTGATCGGCACGCTGCTCACCGTGGCGGCCGTGAGCGGGTCGCTCACCTGCGGCTGGGCGTGTCCGTTTGGCTTTTTGCAGGATGGGCTGGCGAAACTCGCCCGCCCGAAGGTGCGCTTGCCCAATGGCTTAAGCCATGTGCGTTACCTGGTGCTGGTGGGCTTAGTGGTGGTCCTGCCGGCGTATCTGGGGGCCCGCGGCGTGCCGTTCGAACACCAGCGGATTTCGATCTGCCGGCTCTGTCCCGCGGGGGCGCTGGAGGCGGGGTTGCCCTACTCCCTCTCGAGTGTGCTCGGCGGCCACGGCTGGCTGATGAGCACTTCGAAGGTGGTCATCTTGGTTGGGTTCATCGGGGCGGCGCTGTTCAGCTATCGGCCGTGGTGCAAGGTCTTTTGTCCTCTGGGCGGTTTCCTGGCGCTGTTCAACCGCTGGAGCTTGTTTCATCTGCGGTTTCAGTCCGGCGAATGCGTCGCCTGCAACCAGTGTCGCAGCCGCTGCGCCATGGGCGTGAAGGTGGATCTGAAGGTGAATACGAGCGGCTGCATCCGTTGCCTGGAATGCACCACCTGCGGCGCGCTCGAACCGGCCTTGGCCCGTCCGTCCCGCGCGCCCGGCCCGGGGTGACCGGCGACCTCTGGCCTTGGGGCGAGGTTCGGAGGCCCCGTTGGCGCGGGTCCGGCCGCGGTCCGCATCGCGTTTCCGAGAAGGGGCGCGAGCACAATGACTCCTCCGGCCGGCTCAGCGCCGGTCGGCCCCCTCCGCGCGCTGCTCCGCCGGCGAGACCAGCCGCGCGCCGGGCAGCCGTTTCTTGGCTTCCACCCCCGGCGTGCGGTCGTGCCCGGCGCGGACCGTGAAGCGGAGTTGGTCCAGGTAATCCAACAGCGGCACCACGTGTTTGCGGCTGACCCCCAGCGCATCACGAAACTCCATGGTGGAAAAGGACGGACGCCGGGCGAACAGTTGCAGGGCCACTTGCTGGGCCCCCTCCAACGCGGTCCGGTGCAGGAACAGGTCGGCGGTGAGCCGGACCAGGATTCCGCGTTCGGCGGCCAGGCGCAGCAGTGCTTCCACCGCCGCCGGCGGCTCGGTCAGGTCCGCCGCCAGCTCGGCCACGGTCGGACTGGCCCAGCCCGCGGTCTCGAGTTCGGCCACCAGGCGTTGGGCCAGTCGCTCCTCCGCGGGCGACAAACACGGTTGCCACTCGGGCAGGAAATAAACCTCACCCGCCCGCAGGAGCCGGCCCGCCGCCAGGAGGCTGGCAAGCGTGAGCTCCAGCAGCTCCCCCTGGCCGCTCACGGTCGGGAGGAGCTCGGCGGCGCTCGAGCCCAGCCGCTTGGGGTGGGAACGGTGGCCGGCGCCGACAGCGGCAAGGACCTTCTCGCTGGCTTGCGCCAAAACCTCTCGATGGGCCACCCGCCCGCCGCGGGTCTCCACCAGCACTCCACCCGCGCGGAGGTCCTCGAGCACCGCGGTCAGTTCTTCCGGTCGCAGCAACGCTCGCCGTGCCAGCTCGCGTGGCTCGAGCAGGCACCCCGTTTCGCGCAGTAACAGCCCGCACCACGTCTTGGCGCTGCCCAGCGCGTCGCGCCGTGCCGCCAGCATGGCGAGGGTCCAGGGCCGTTGCCGCCGCAGGCGGACGTTGCTCACCCCCAGCACGGTCCCGCCGCCGAGCGTGACCACACCCTGGGCGTGCGGCCCCCCGGCTGCCCCGCGCACCACGAACCGCTCCCCGGTCACCATTGGGAGCGGTGACGCCAACCGGACTTGCACCATCTGCCGTTCCCCCGGTTGCATCGGCGCGCGTTCCAACAGGGCCAGCCGCGCCGCGACGGCGGCGGTGCCGACATGGAACTGCACCTCGGCGTAGTCTTTCAACTCGCCCCCAACTCCCTCGAGGCGGCGGAGCTCGACTTCGGCCATGCCGACGGGCGGGGGCACGTCCGCGGTCGCGAGGACCATCCCTCGGTCGATGAGTTGGTGGTCCAGGTCGGCGAGATTGAGGGCGACACATTCGCCCGCCAACCCCTCGGTGGCTTCCTCACCATAGACCTCGAGGCGGCGGACGCGCCCGGACCGACCACCCGGCCACAACACCAGGGAGTCCCCGGGGCGCACCACCCCGTGGGTGGGAATCCCGGTGACCACCACCCCCGCCCCGCGCAGGGCGAAGACATCCGCCACCCAAACCCGGGCTGGTCCCGACACGGAATGGGGTGCGCAAGCGTTGGCGACCTGGTTCAGGCTGTCGAAGAAGCCCTCGAAACCTTCCCCGGTAACGCTGGACAGCAGGCAAACCGGCGCCGTCTCGAGGAAGGTACCGGCCACCAATCGCCGCACGTCCTCTCGTACCAGCTCGCGCAGTTCGGGTTCAACCAAGTCGATCTTGGTCACCGCGATGACCCCATGCCGCAAGCCCATAAGGCGCAGGATGGCCAAGTGCTCCCGCGTTTGCGGCATGACGCCGTCGTCCGCGGCCACCACCAGGATGACGACTGAGATCCCGTGCGCTCCCGCCACCATGTTGCGGATAAAGTCCGCATGGCCCGGCACATCGACCACCCCCACGATGCGTTGGTCGGCGAGGCGGCACGGGGCGAACCCCAAGTCGATGGTCAGGCCCCGTTGTTTTTCCTCCGCCAGCGTGTCCGTGTCGCAGCCGGTCAACAGCTTGACCAGCGCGCTTTTGCCGTGATCCACATGCCCGGCCGTGCCGAGCATGATGTTCTTACGCGGCGCGCTCATCGGGCCGGAGGCGGCTCAAGGTTTGGGCGATGACCCGCCCTTCCGCGTCGGTGATCGTGCGCATGTCCAACCGCACGCAACCGGCCTCGATCCGGCCAAAGACCGCCGCCGGGTCTTCACGCAGGCGGCGCGCCAGCTCGGTCGCGCTCAGCCCGGGAACGCTGACGGCCAGCTCAATGCTGGGGATCGCTTCGGTGGGGAGTGAGCCGCTCCCTAAGAAGGCCACGCTCTCCCGGATTCTCAGCGCCACCGCCGGGGCCGTCCGGGCGACCTCGGCGACCACCGCGTCCGCGCGCGCCCTTAACGCCTCCAGCGAGGTGGCCAGCATCCGGTAAGTGGGGTGAACTTCCGCGAGGCGCTCCGGGCGCCGAAACAAGTGCAGGGTCCGTTCCAGCAGCATCAGGCAGGTCTTGTCCGCCCGCATCGCGCGCGCCAAGGGATGCTGCCGCAGTTTCTCGACGAGCGGGCGCCGGCCCACGACGATTCCCGCCTGCGGCCCGCCGATCAGCTTGTCCCCGCTGAACAGCACCACGTCCGCGCCCGCCGCAAGCGACTCCTGCACGGTCGGCTCGTGCGGCAGGCCGAAGGGGCCCAGGTCCACCAGCGCGCCCGCGCCGAGGTCATCGATCAGAACCAAGCCGCGGCTGTGGGCCAACTCGGCCAGCTCCGGCAGACTGACTTCCTGCGTAAACCCGACGACGCGGTAGTTACTGGGATGCACCCGCATGAGGGCGGCGGTGTTCTCGGTAATGGCGCCGCGGTAGTCTTTCAAATGCGTGCGGTTGGTGGACCCGACCTCGACCAGCCGGGCTTGGCTCTGCCGCATGACCTCCGGCAACCGGAACGAACCGCCGATCTCGATCAGTTGTCCCCGGGAAACGATCACCTCCCGCTGGGCCGCCAGCGCCGCCAAGACCAGCATTGTGGCGGCGGCGTTGTTATTGGTCACGGTGGCGGCTTCGGCTCCCGTCAGTTCCTGGAGAATGTACTCGATGAGGGCGTCGCGTTCGGCGCGTTCGCCCGTCTGACGATCCACCGCCAGGGTCACATAGCCTGCGAGCTCGGCCGTTAGCCCCTCGACCACCGCCGCCGGCAACACCGCCCGCCCCAGGCCGGTGTGAAGGAGTATCCCCGTCGCATTGATCGCGGCCCGGAGATGAGGCGTCGTGGCCTCGCCGAGCAACACTCCGGCCCGCTCCAAAACCGCCGCTGCCGAGACCGAGGGTGCCGCCCCGGCGTTCGCGGCCAGCACCGCCTCCCGTACTCGGGCGACCGCGCTTCGCAAGCATTCGACCACGAGGGGCCGGGGGTGGAGGGCCAGCCATGCCGCAGCCTGCTCCGTGGCCAGCAAGTCGCTGAGGGAAGGAAGCTGCCGTAACCACGGTTGTTTCTCTTCGAGTGGCATATCAGTCGTTCACCTCGAGTTTGGCGGCGAGGGCGAACCGCGGCGCGGTCACGAGTCTGCGGCCAGCATCGTGCCCCGAATCCAGTCGCATGCCAGCAAGGCCGCCCCCCTGGCCGCCGTAAGCTGCGGGTCAGGCGCCAGCACTAACTCCTGCCCCAAAGCTCGCGCCAGGGCTTGGTCCATCCCCGCGATCAAGGCTGTGCCGCCCGTCAAGACCACCGGGGGAGCGAAGCCCCGGCTCCCCAGGGTGGCCACCCTGTCCGCCACCGCCTGGAGCACCCCGGCCGCCACGTCTTCGACCGCCGCCCCTTGGGCCAGCAACGACACGATCTCCGTCTCGGCAAAGACCGCGCACATGCTCGTAATCCGGGCCGGCTGCGAGGCCCGCCCCGCCGCGCGCCCCAGGTCCTGGAGGGGTAAGCCGAGGCGTTGGGCCACCAGCTCCAGAAACCGCCCGGTGCCCGCCGCGCACCGATCGTTCAGGACAAAGTCCCGGACGCCGCCCGCGTCCAGGTGGATGACCTTGCTGTCTTGCCCGCCGATATCGACCAGGGTGCGCGCGGCGGGCAGCAGACTGCGGACCCCGCGCGCGTGGCAGGTGATCTCGGTGATCGCGGTGTCGGCCTCCACGATCAGGTCCCGCCCGTACCCCGTGGCGACGGTCTTGGCGACCTCAAACCGCGACAGACCCGCCTCGCCCAGCGCGCGTTGATACAAGGCGGAGGCGAGCTCCGCTTGGCGCGGCTGTTGGTCTGCCGCCAGCGCGCGCACCGGCTGCCGGGTATCGGCATCCAGCAACACGACCTTCATGGTCCGCGACCCGGCATCGATCCCACACGCGATCATCGGCCGCCTCCCCCCGCCGGCCACCGCCGCCGCACCGTCTCCACCAGGGCTTCCACCCGCAGGCGAAGCCGCTCCGCCTCCGCCGGCGAATAATCCGTGGTGAGTTTGAGATACGGCAACTTCAGCTCCGTTTCGACGAAGCGTTGCACGGTGACCGCCTCGACCTCGTAGGTGAGGCAGCCTTGCCAGACCAGCTCGATGACGCCCTGGGGCTGAAAGGCGGTCGCCAAGGTCCGCAGGGTCTCGAGCCGGCGGCGGTTCACGGTCCGGATCGAACAGGGCAGGTGCTCGTACTTGCGGGCGATGGCCGCCAGCGGGTCCGCCGCCTGGGGGTCCACGTCCTCGAGCAGCGGTTTGAGGCCCGTGCAGTTCTCTGTGCAGACCACCACCGCGCCGCTGGCTTCGATGATCTCCACCACCCGTTCGGCTCCATGCACCGTGGGCACCCCCGTGAGCAGCAGGCGCACCGGCTTGGCGCGCGCCGCCGCCGGCGGGCCCCGCCGGGCGCTGTACCACCTCCACGCCCGCTCATATTGCACCAGGTCCGCCTCCATCCCGGAGATGAGGCTGCTAAACTGGAGCAACTCCCGGCCCGTGAGCGGCGGTGGGTCCCGCGCCAGCAGACCGGCCAGCCGGCGCCGCAGGTCGCGTTCCCGGTTCATCCGCTGGATCGCCGCGCGGAGCTTCTCGACGGTGAGCGTGACGCCAAAACGCGCCTCGACATGGGCCGCGAACTTCTTCACCTCGGCGGTCCAAGCGTCCAGCGCGGCTGGGGTGTCGGCCTTGTGGGGCAGCTCCAAGATCCACATCGGCCGGTTGAGCCCCATCAACTCGAACATCTTCTTCTTCCCGTCGCACGTGGTTTCAGCCACCACGAGGTCCGCCAGCTCCAGGAACGGATTCGACCGTTGCACGTGGTAGCCGAACGTGGACTTGATGAGCGGACAGAGGTTGGTGGGGAGGGATTGCTCCGCCGCCGGGATGGTGGCCGCCGAGCCGCCACACAGGCAGACCGGCACCGCCCCCGCCGCCAACAAGACCTCGCGCGGGGTGTATTCGCACATGATGCCCACCACCGGATGACCCTGGGCTTTGGCCGCCGTGGCGTAGTCCAGGCAATGATCGATCATCTGCGCGAAGTGCGCCAACGGCGCCGGGCCGTCCCGCTGCTCCGGCGTGGGCGCAAGAGGGGACGCGGGCGCGCGCTGCCCGCCGCACGTCGGCGTGGAAGAAGCGGACTCGTTCATTAAACCAGCGCGATCAGCGCCTTCGACCATCGTCATCGCCTTCTCAACCATAACCACTTGAGACGTCCTTGCCGTCGATCCTCCCTATGGCCCTCCGGGGCCAAGCTGTCAATCTCCAATGAGGGGTCAGGAAGAGGGCAGCGTCCAGGCGCCGCCGCTGCGCGATCCAGGCCAGCGTCCTCGTCGTCTCCTGCCGCCGCCACCGGGCGATGCCCACCTTGCCAGGGTTCCCCTTTCGCGCCGTCGCCCCAAGTCCGCCTCCGTCCCGCCCGGTTCCGCCAATGCCTCCCGCGGCACCCGCTGCGCCTTGGCCTCCTCGCCGCTCGCCTGCCGCCGCCGGTGCTCCACCTGCTGCACGAACTCCCGCGCCCCGGCCACGCTGTCCTTGGCTAGGCACATCTCCCCCAGCAACCGTTCCACCCCCAACGACGGCCAGCGCCCTGTCTCCGGCTTCAGGTATTCCGGGTAACCGCACCCGGCCCTACTCCCGCAGCGCCTGCTCCGGCGCCAGCAACTTGGCCCGCGCCGGATTCAGATGCCCATACTCGCACGCCGACGTAGCCCGGGGAGGCCCCATCCACCATGGGTTCGCGCCGGTCGCCGCGATTCATCACGGGGTGCGCTGCCGGTTCGAATCCGAGGTCCAGCTTGCGTGGCCTAGACCCGCGCCACGCAGAAGGGGTTGAAGTGTCAATAGTGAGGACCGACCCCTCTCCGACCCCTTTCCGGAGGACCCCTTTACCCGAAGGCCCTGCGGGAGACCGGGGCAGCCTTTTCATCAAAACAGCCTCTCTGGTCTTCCCCCGCCCAGCCACGGGAGGAGGCGCTTCCCGCAGTGGGAAACAGGACCTCGGCGGATTCAGGAGCCCCTGCGCTTGCTTCTAGCCCGATACAACGTCGGCTCTTCGCTCATCACCATCGTCCTTTGCCGGCGAGCTACGTTAACGGGGAGATTCTCGGAGTGGAGCCCGTTCCACAGTGTTGCCAAGTCCGCCTCCGATAGCTCGTCCACGAACCGGAACGCGGACGCCGCTACGTAGGTTGGGTCTTTCTCGAAGGCCAGCCAGCGTCGGTCCAGTTTCTCCGCCGCGCTGCCGGTGGTGTTGGAACCGGCGAAGATGTCCAGCACGGTGTCGCCGGGAACGGTAAGGAATTCGATGAAGAACGTCGGCAACTTTTCGGGGAACCGGGCTGGATGCGGCTTCACGCCCATGATGGCACAGTGGCGCTGGTAGGGGGAGTTACTTTCGGTATTCGGAATTTGGAGGAGGTTCGACGGGATGGCGCCACCGTTGTTGTTGGCGAAGTGGCCGCTGATCTCATGGCCGGAGGGGCGCAGTTTCGGACGGTAGAAACTCTCGGCGTCTTCCAGCAGTTTCTTCATCCGTTCGGAGTAGGGCGCGAGGACGCGGCGGACATCGGCTTTTGGGAAGTCAGTTTTCGCGAACCACCAGACCGTGTTCACCGAGTCTTTCGCGCGGATTTTGCGCTTGTTCACCCACTCGATGGGCGACGGGAGCTTAGCCGGGTTGTGCCAGAAGAATTCCTCGGCGAGGCGGAAGCCGTGTTCGTCGCACAGGCGCAGCATGACGCGGAAGTTGTAGAGCGAGCGCACGGGGCGGCCGCTTTGGTAGGCACCACCGAGGTCGAGAACGAAACTGCCGGTGGGCTTGAGGACACGCTTGACGGCGTCGGCGAACTGGAGCAGCCAGCGCACGTGGGCGTCCTCGGTTTCGTTGCCGTATTCCTTCTGGCGCTGGAGCGCGAACGGCGGTGAGGTGATGACGAGGTCCACAGAGTCGGCAGGCAGGCGCGGCAGGAGGTCGAGCGAATCGCCGACGTAGGCTTGGCCCCAGTCGGTCGTGTAGAGCGGAGTAGGCAGAGCGCCGAGCATGTCAGTATTCCTCCAAGTCGTGCACCCAACTCGCCAGAATCTTCCAGAGAACGGTGACGGCGAAATAGACTTCCGGGTCGCGGCGGCGCAGTTCCTCGATCTGGCCGATGCAGGCTTGCTGATCCTGCGTGCCCAGAATGTAGGCGACCCAGCGACGGGCATCGTCGTCCACCAGCAGCGCGAGAAGTTCGTCAACCTTGACGCGACCCGAGCGGCTCACGGCCCATGCGATGCCCGCGCGTTGGTCGTCTTGTGCGGAGGGGAGTTTGGCAGTGATGCTGGCGGTAGTGTTGGCGGCGATCTTCCGCAAGGCGCGGGCGGCTTCGATGCGTATTGGCTCGGCGAGTTCGAGGAAGACCTCAATCAGCGCCTCCACGCTGGAGGTGTGCTGCAATTCACCCAGCGCCCAAGCGGCTCCGGCGCGAATCTCGCCGTGCTGGGCTCGATCTAGCAGGACCGTCGTGAGCGCCTGGCGGGACTCGTCAGTCAGAATCTCACCGAGAATCATGACGGCTTCGAGGCGATGCTCCAAGTATTGGCCTTGGAGTGTTTGCTGGATGAAGGCCATCCCGGCGTGGTCACGGGCGCGGGCGAGTCCGGCAGCAGCCTCGAGGCGGACGTAGATGTGCTCGCGGTCATCGGCCACTCGCTGGGTCAGGGGGGCGCAGGTTGCGGAGTCCCCGACGTGGGACAGCGCTCTTGTCGCGGTATAGCGGTCAGCCACGGCGGGCGAGCAGAGCATCGCGAGGAAGTTGGACGAGGCTCCAGTGCCTGAACACGGCAGCCGGGAAGTGACCTGCACAACGGAGG
>JAJXTA010000694.1 GCA_021784265.1 bacterium
TTCGACAACGGCTTTCACCAAGCTCAGCCCTAACCCGATGCCGCGTTGCGACCGGCTTCTGTCACCCCGGTACAGCCGGGCCCAGATGCGATCTTGTTCCTCGGCGGGGATCCCCATGCCGGTATCGCGAAAGCGGGCGACCACGCTGCCGGTTTCGGTCTGGGTGTGAATCCAGACCTGGCCACCGGCGGGGGTGTATTTGACGGCGTTGTCGAGGAGGTTGCCGAAGACTTGGCGGATGCGATTGGCGTCCACCCGGGCCGGGCACGGGGCTTGGCAATCGTTGTGGAGCGTCACCCCTTTTTCCTCCGCCACGTACTCATAGACATCCACGACCTCGGCGACCAACCGGCACAGGTCCACCTCGGCGCGTTCCAAGCGCATGGTGCCCGCCTCGGCTTCCGCCACGTCCATGAGGGTGTTGAGGATGCTGAGGACACGGTCCGACTCCTCAACGCACTCGGCCAAGGCCTCGCGGGTGGCGGCCGGGCTGGCGGTTTCCTGCAAGGCCTGCTCGGCGTGTCCGCGCAGCCGGGCCAGGGGCGTGCGCAGGTCGTGGGCGACATTGTCCAGGGCTTCGCGCATCGCCCGGAGCAAGGCCTGGTTCTGGTCCAATACCCGATTGAAGAGGCGGGCCATTTCATCCAGCTCATCATCGGATTGCCGGGAGGGCACGCGCGCCCCGAGCTGCCCCGTCTCGATGATCGCGCGCGCCGTGGTGACCATCTGGCGGACCGGGGAGAGCGCCCGATGAGCGAACAGCGCCCCGGCCAGAAACCCGAACACCACGATCCCGCCAGTGGCGGCTAGAAACAGCCCGCGCAGGGGCCGCAACAAGAGCTCCCGACTGTTCGTGCTCCGGCCCACCTGGAGCAGGGAGCCGTCGGGCAACAGGCCCGAGGCGATGGCGAAATCCCGCTCCTGATCCTTGGGGATGCGAATGACCCCAAGCCGCCGCCGGTAACCGTCCCACCCGATGCCCAGGTCGCGGAATGAGACCCAGTCCTCCGGCGCGGAGAGGAAGGTCACCCTGTTGCGGCCGTTGACCAAGCGGACGAAGAAGGACTTCTGTTGCGGGGACGCGCCGTCGCCATAGACGGTGCGGCGCAGGGCGTCCACCCCGCCGGCTTCGTAGAGGGCGGTGTATTCCTTGAGCCGGGCCTGGATGACCTCCCGTTCGCTATGGTTCAGGGCGGCTGCCAGCAGGAAATAGAGGAGCAGAAAGACCGCCAGGCTGCTCACCGTGAAGATCACCGCATACCACAGGCTGAGCCGCAGCCCGACATGGCGGCGGAAGAGCTTAAGCAGGGCGGAGGACATAGCCGACGCCGCGGAGGGTGTGGATCATCTGTTTGCCCTTGTCCACCTTGCCGCGCAAGCGGTGCACCAGGACATCGACCACGTTGGTCTGGGGATCGAAGCTGTAGTCCCAGACCCGCTCCAGGATCATGGTCTTGGTCACGACCCGCCCGGGGTTGCGCATGAGGTACTCGAGCAGGGCGAATTCGCGGGGCTGCAGCTCGATCCGTTGCCCCGCCCGGGTCGCCTCCCGCGAGAGCAGGTCCAACACCAGGTCACCCACGGTGAGCCGGGTCGGCTCCGGGACGTGCGAGGAGCGCCGCAAGAGGGCTTGGATCCGGGCCAAAAGTTCCGAGAAGGCGAACGGCTTGGTCAGGTAATCATCGCCGCCGGCGTGGAGGCCCCGAATCCGGTCGTCCACCGAGGCCTTGGCGCTGAGAATGAGGACGGGGAGGTTCAAGCGTTCCCGCCGCAAGGTCTCCAGCAGGCTCAACCCGTCCAGCTTGGGCAACATCACGTCCAGGACGGCGGCGTCGTAGCTGATGGTGCGGGCCTTCACCAGCCCCTCCTCGCCGTCGCGGCAGTGGTCCACGGCAAAGCCCGCCTGCTTGAGTCCCTGGACCAGGAAGGAGGCGATCTTCGGGTCGTCTTCGACCACGAGCAATCTCATGTCGCCATTCATGATGCGGGCGAGGGAGCGGTGGGCAAGGAGATTTGGGGCGGGCGTGGCCGGGCCCGGGGTCTGTTCCAGGGACGAAAGAAGGGCAGGCCAGTGGCCTGCCCTTGCCCTCCATCGGTGGGTGTTGGGGGCGTTAGCCTTGTTTGCTCTCGTCCACGACCACGTACCGACTGCCGCCCTTGCTCCAAACTCGGAGCAGTGTCACCTTGCTCTTGGGGTGTTCGGTGAGGCGGACAGCATCCTGGGCGTTCTGCACGGGCTGACGGTTGATCGCCTCGATCACGTCACCCGGCTGAAGACCCGCCTCCTGGGCGGCGGAATCCGGCTCGATCTCGGTAATGACCGCCCCTTTGACCCGGTCGGGCACGCTCAGATCCTGGCGGGTTTGGTGGTCGAGATCGGCCACGCCCACGCCGTTGAGGGTGCCCTGGTCGCCGGAAGTCTCTTCCCCCGCCTTGGCCAGGTTCTCGGAGCCGGGCAATTGGGCCAGGGTGACGTGGAGGGTGTGCTCGGCGCCATCGCGAAGGACCCGGACCGGCACGGTGGAGCCCGGATGGGTTTCAGCCACCTGAATCTTGAGGGCGCGGCTGTCGCTGGCCGCCTTGCCGGCGAAGTCCAACACCACGTCCCCGCTCTTCAGGCCGCCTTTGTCTGCCGGGCCGCCCGGCGTCACGTCGCCGATCAACACGCCCGTGTTCTGGCGCAGATTAAACTGCCGGGCCAAGGGCGGGTTGAGGTCCTGAATCAACACCCCGAGGTAACCTCGCACGACGCGGCCGTTCTGGACGATGTTGACCATGACGTAGCGGGCCAGATTCGTGGGGATGGCGAAGCCGATCCCCTGGTTGCCGCCCGAGCGGCTGAGGATGGCGGTATTGATGCCCACCAAACGGCCGTCGGCGTCCACGAGGGCGCCACCGGAGTTGCCCGGGTTGATGGCGGCGTCGGTCTGGATGAAGTCCTCATAGTCCAGGCCCATGTTCCCGCGGCCTTTGGCGCTGACCATGCCCATGGTGACCGTTTCCCCGATGCGAAACGGGT
>JAJXTA010000695.1 GCA_021784265.1 bacterium
ATACTCATTCCAAAAGACCGAGCCCCCGTGGATCCGCACCCGCTTGCCCGTGTCCACGTCGAGGGGCTGGTAGCGGAGCTCTTCTGGCTTGAGCAGGCCCTGCGCCCAGAGCTGCCGCTCGCGGGCCGCATTCACGGGCGGGCCCGCGCGCCGCCACTCATAGCGCAACGCCCCCTGTCCGTCGCGCTGGACCTGGCCACGCTCGCCCGCTTCACCCGGCGCCAGGCAAGTCCAGACCTCGTAGCTGGCAGGGGCGCACACCCGGTCCAGCCGGGCCGCCACCCGCACGTTGAGGAACGGGTCCCCGGAATAGAGGTAGCTGGCCTCGCCCTCCCGCCCGCGCGTCGGATGTCCACGCGGAAAACGCCACCGTTCCGCCAGCGGGAGCTGGGTCAAGGGCTCGAATTGCGCGGCGCGATCATTCCAGACAGCCAGTCCATGATCGAGCATCTTGGCCAGCGACTCCATATGGGAGTAATGGGCGAGGAGCCGAGGTTCGCCACGCTGATCAGGCACACTGACCAGACCGTCCAGCCACATCAACCCGCTCTTCACCCCCAAATGGCACATGGGGCGGCAGAAACCGTCCGCGTTGGTGAAGTACTGGTAATTCACGCCCTGCCCCGGATCCAGGCCGCCAGACCCCGGCAGCGCCGACGTGGCGCCTGAGCTCCAGAAGTTGCCGAGCGGATAGCGGAAGCGGAGGGTGTCGCCCCACACCCAATAGACCTTGCCCCGGTACACCGCGGCGTCGGCCGAGTCCTGGCCCACGACACCGCCGGCGCCCAAGGGCCGCCGCAACGGCGTCGGTTCCCCGAGCAACACGCTGTCCCGGTAGAGCCCCTCGCCGGTGAGCCGGTAGAGCCGCTCCGCCACATTCACCCGTTTCAGGCGAAGCGTGGCCCGGCCCCCGGCCCGCGGCGTCAAGGCCACGCCCGCATAGCCGAAGCCGTCCTTGGGGAACTCGTACCCGTGACTCCAGACCTGGAAGAAGATCGGCTGGCCCATCAAACCCGGCTCGGCAATGGCCACCCACCCGCCACTATCGGTGAGAAAGCGCACGTGATCCACCGTCTCGAGCTGGACCAAGGGGACCCCGCGCCCGGTCTGATCGTCGATGACGTGGATCCCAAAGAAGTTGTTGGTGCCGGCGACCAGCGTGACCGCCAGCGCCGGACCGAGGAAGGCCAACGGACGCACCGGATGCATGACGCCGGAGCATGGCGCAGCGGGGGGCTGTTTGGACAGCACGAACGCGGCCCGCCGGCGCGCAGGCTGGGGCCGACCGAAGCCCGCCCTTCCCCGGCGCCGGTTTAATCCTGTTGATCCGACGGCTCGGTCTTGGCCATGCTTCGCGGCACATGCGCACCTCCGGTGAACCCGAGCCGTCGGCGACCTTCCGCCCCTTTATCCCCGCCGAGGCGACGTTGCGGGAGTTGAGCCTGGGCACGGTGATGATTGGCGCGGTGCTGGGGGTGATCTTCGGGGCCTCCTCGCTCTATCTGGTCCTGAAGGTCGGGTTGACGGTCAGCGCCTCCATCCCGGTGGCGGTGATCGCCATCACCCTGTTCAAGACGCTACGGCGCTGCGGCCTGCGCGAAACCACGATCCTCGAGAATAACGTGGTCCAGACGGCGGGCTCGGCGGGCGAATCCATCGCCTTCGGCTTGGGGGTAACCATGCCGGCGATCATGATCTTGGGCTTCGACCTGGAGCTGTCGCGCATCGCCTTGGTGGCCGTCCTGGGCGGGCTGCTCGGGGTCCTGATGATGATCCCGTTGCGCCGGGCGCTGATCGTGGCCCAACACGGGCAGTTGAAGTATCCCGAGGGCACGGCGTGCGCGGAGGTGCTCAAGGCTGGGGCTTCCCGCGAATCCCGGGAACAAGCCACGGCCACCCCCCGAGCCGAGGCGGACCTTCCCGACGCCGCACTCGAGACCAACGCCGCCGCCATCTTCGTCGGGTTTGCCATCGGCCTGGTTTACAAAACGCTCATGGCCTTGTTCCGCCTGTGGAAAGACACGCCTGCGAAGGTGTTCGGGGCCCCGTTCAAGGGGGGCTCGATCGCGGGCGAGATTTCCCCGGAACTACTGGGCGTCGGTTACATCATTGGCCCGCGGATCGGGTCGATCATGTGCGCTGGGGGCGTGCTCTCCTACCTAGTGCTGATTCCGGCGATCAAGTTCTTCGGCGACGCGGCGCCCCGCGCCCTGGCCCCGGGCACGGTGCCCATCAGCGCCATGGGCCCCGACGACCTCCGCGGCGCCTATATCCTCTACATCGGCGCCGGGGCGGTGGCCGCGGGCGGCATCGTCAGTGTCCTGCGCTCCTTGCCCACCATCTGGCACGGCTTGCGCGAGGGTTTGCGCGATTTCCGGGGGACCGGCGCGGCCCGCCCACACGTGGCCCGAACCGACCGCGACTTGTCGATGAAGTTCGTGTTCGTCGGCATCGTCGCCCTGTTGGCGGCCATCGTGGCGGCCCGCCCGCTCCACATGAACCTGCTGGGGGCGCTGCTCATCGTCCTCTTTGGCTTCATTTTCGTCACCGTCTCCTCCCGCCTGACCGGGGAGATTGGGTCCTCGTCCAACCCCATCTCCGGCATGACCGTCGCCACGCTGCTGCTCACCTGCCTCATCTTCCTGCTCCTAAACTGGACCGGCAGTGATTATTACGTCACCGCGCTTTCGGTGGGTGGGATTGTCTGCATCGCCGCCTCCAACGGGGGAACCACCTCGCAAGACCTCAAGACCGGTTTCCTCGTCGGCTCCACACCGCGCGCCCAGCAGATTGCCCTGCTGGTGGGGGCACTGGCCTCCGCCCTCGCCCTGGGCCCCATCCTCCTCCGGTTGAACGACGCGGCCACCGTCTATGTCCCGGTCCAGGCTGGGCGGGACTATCCCGCCGCGCTCCGGGCACCGGTCGCTACCCTCACCGCGCGCGACCGCCTGCACGGGCGCCAGGCCGCCCAAGACCCGCGGGCCTACCTGGTCTGGCACAACACCGACGAGCAA
>JAJXTA010000696.1 GCA_021784265.1 bacterium
CGGCGGAGGCTCGGCTGGCGGGGCCGCGGTCCCGCTGGCGACCGCGAAGGCCAGCGCCAGGCACCACGCGCAAACCCAGCCACGCCGCCCCCGCCCGAGGGCGCGGCCACCACCGGAGAACGGTGCCGGGGCCCGCGGGCGCGACACCTTCCGCCGGCCCCGCGAACCGGCGAGAGCGGCGGGACAAAACGGTGCGCTCATCCGGTTCACTATCTCCCAACGGCCGGCGGGTGCAAGCCTCCAAGCCTCCCAGCCCGCCCGCCGAGTTTTCGCTTGAATCCGCCCCCAGGCGAGTGCCTGATGCCAGCCAGCACGCCCGCCGCGCTCGCCCCCGGGCGCGTTCGAGCTGCCCGAGCGGTCCCGCGGAGATGCGGACTCGCGCCGGGCCGGCTCGACCCGGGTGTGGGGTGAGATGTTGAGGCTCGAGCCGTGTCCCGATTCTATGCGCTATTGCCGGCGGCCCTGGCGAAAGGTCAGCCGTTCGCCCTGGGGATCATCGCCGCCACCAAAGGGTCCAGCCCCCAGAAGAAAGGGGCCAAGGCCCTTTTCTTTGCCGATGGCCAGATCGTCGGCACCCTGGGGGGGGGCTGCCTCGAAGCCGAGATTCAGGATCGCGCCCGGCGCGCGCTGCTGACCCAAACGCCCGCCACCTTCGAGCTGGTCCTGGACCATGACTTCGGCTGGGACGATGGCCTGCTCTGCGGCGGGAGCGTGCAGGGCCTCATCCTGCCCCGGGCCGCCGAAGCAGCCGAGCTCTGGCACGCGCTGGCGCGGGGCGACACGACGCTCAGTTGGGGCGTCCGTCCGGACTACTCCCTCGCCCGCGTCCCTGAGTCCCCCGGTGCCTGGCTCTACCAAGAGACCGTCGCCCCGCCGTGCGTCCTCTGGATCGCCGGCTCCGGCCACGTGGCCCAGGCGGTGGCGCCCCTGGCACAGCAGTTGGATTTCGCGGTCACCGTTTTCGACGACCGTCCCACCTGGGCCAACCCGACCTGCTTCCCGACCGGCACTTCCTTCCGGGTCGGTTATTGGGCGGACCTGCTGCGCGAGCCGTGGCCCACCCGCCCGGTGTTCGGCCTGATCGTCACCCGCGGTCACCAGCACGACGCCCTGGTCTTGCGCGATTGGATCCACCGGCCCTTCGCGTTTTTGGGCATGATCGGCAGCCGGCGCAAGGCGCGCCTGATGACCCACCAATTCCTCGAAGACGGACTGGCGCGCCCGGAGGAGCTGGCCCGCCTGGCCTGTCCCGTCGGGCTCGCGATTCACGCCCAGACGGTTCCCGAGATCGCCGTCAGCGTCATGGCCCAGTTCATCCAGCGCCGTGCCGCGCTGCTGGCGGGCGGCCCCAGCCCGCCGTCCGCCGGTGTCCAGGAAGCGCCCCATCCGGTCGTCGCAACCCCAGCCACGCCCACCGGTGCGGCGCCACGCTTTGGAGTCGTGATCCTGGCCGCCGGCGCCTCGGCGCGCATGGGAGTCCAAACTCCTCTTGCCCTGGGCTGGCACCACGGTCATCGGCCATCTGGTGGAGCAATGGCGCGGGCTGGGGGCGGCGCAGGTGGCAGTGGTCACGGCGCCCGGCGCGGTGGCGTTGGGCGCCGAGCTGGAGCGGCTCGCCGTGCCGCCGACGGACCGCATCGTCAATCCCGCCCCCCAAGCGGGGATGTTCAGCTCGATCCAATGCGCCGCGGCCTGGACGGGGTGGGGCCCGGGCTTGACGCATTGGCTCATCGCGTTGGGCGACCAGCCCCATCTGCGCCCGGGCACCTTGCGGCGGTTAGTCGAGTTCGGCGTCGCGCATCCACACGCCATCTGCCAACCGGCCGCCGCGGGCCGGCCGGCTCACCCCGTCTGGCTGCCCGAGCGCGTTTGGCGCCGGCTGCCGGCGGCCACGGCCCCGAACCTCAAGGCCTTCCTTCACGCCCACGCCGACCCCGTGTGCCTCTGCGAGACCGATGACCCGGGCTTGGCCCAGGACCTGGACCACCCCGCCGACTACGAGCGTTTGCGGCCCTAGCGCGGTCAGCCGGGCCCGCCCACCATCTGCTCCGCCGGAGCCGAAGCCGGGCTCGAGACCTTGCACCCGGAAACCCGCCGTCATCAGGTCGCAGCCTGCGTGCTTGCCGCCTTTGCCCTCGAGTTCCCGGCCCCGGTGAGGGCGGGCGCGGAGCAGGGTGACGAAGCGCAGGGATGGCGCCGAGCCGCGGGCGAGGTCGGAGGCGCCGACCCGCGCTTGGCCAGCAAACCGCTTGAATCCTCTCCCCGTCTCGCCCGCTATTCCTGGCCATGCATGCTGGGTGCCGATCCGGACCCGGAAGCCGGGGGCAAAGGCTGGTTCTCGAGAATCAACAAGCAAAGGCCTATGAGCGAGCGCGCCAAACTCGCCACGTTCGGCTGGCGCAAGGGCAGCGCCTGCCCGCGCACCCTCCTTGAGCACAACCTGCCCCATCTCAACTGGCCTCGGGACGACGGCGCCGCTCCCAAAGCCTGGCAATCCGAGTGGGCCAGGGCCTTCGACAAGGAACCCGTCACCAAAAGGTTTTTCGACGATTCCAACGACTCCTTCCGCAAGGTCAGCAACGACCTCGCCAACCGCCAGTCCCGTGGGTCCAAGGACACCGTCGAGCGCGAGGCCCAAACCCTGCTGAATCGCCTCCTCTTCCTCTACTTCATCCAGCGCAAAGGCTGGCTCAACCGCGACCGCGAGTACCCGGCCAGCCATTTCCGCGACCATTACCGCGGCGACCCCACCGGCACCAGTTTCCTGAAGGAGTTTCTACGCCCGCTCTGCGTTAAGCTCAGCACCAAAGGTCCCCAGGCCGAGATCCCCGGCCACGACCTCCCGTTCCTGAACGGCGGCCTCTTCGCCGACGAATACGGCACCGAGCCGCGCGACGACGAGGTCCGGCGTCACCACGAGCTCAAGGTCGGCAACGACACCTTCCGGCACATCTTCGATGACCTGCTCGAAGCCTACGATTTCACCGTCCGCTAAGACACCCC
>JAJXTA010000697.1 GCA_021784265.1 bacterium
CCCCAACCAATCCCCCGCCCACGCCCCTGCCGACCCCCAGTAATGCCGGCGTCGTGCTCGCACCCGCCGGCGACACCTCCCCGGCGCCTCCCCCGTCTTCGCCGGCGAGCCTGGCGCCCGGCGCCTCGGCGGAAACCTCGACCAACGCCGAGACCGCGCCCCTGTCCCCTACGGACGAGATCCAGTTGAGCTTCCAGGGCGCCAACATCGAGCTGATCGTGCAATGGCTGGCCAAGGTCACCGGCAAAAGCGTCCTCAAACATCCGAAGGTGCAATGTCAGGTCACCATCGTCGGCTCCAAGAAGATCACCGTACGCGAGGCGATCGCCTTGGTCTATCGCGCCTTGGCCCTCGAAGGGTTTACGACCATTGAATCCCGCAGTTCGATCCTCATCGTGCCGGAGGGCCAGGAGCCCAAAATGAGCCCGGAAATGCTCGACGCCGCGGCGGGCCCGCTGCCCGAGGGCCGCCAGCGGCTCCTGGAGGTCTTCCACCTCAAGCACGTCTCGCCCAGTGACCTGAAGGAGAAGGTCCGCGGCGTGCTCTCCGAGAAGGCGAGCGTCGAGGCCGACGACCATGGCAACCAACTCATCGTCACCGATTACACGGACAACATCCGGTTGCTCGCCAAGCTCATCGCCGAGCTGGATGTGGTCTCGTCGGCCGACACCGTCATTCAGATCTACCCCCTGAAGCACGCCGACGCCGAGGAGCTGGCCACCCTGTTGGGCCTGATCCTCAATGCCGGCGCGGGCGGCGGACCGCAACCGGGGCAACCGATGCCGGGCCAGCCCATGCCTGGTCAACCGATGCCCGGTCAGCCAATGCCGGGCCAGCCCATGCCCGGCATGCCGCCGCAAGGTCCACGCCCGGCTCAGAGCGGCGCGCAACAAGTGCGCCTCTGGCCCGACAAGACCGCCAACCGCCTCATTGTGGCCGCCCCCAAAGCCAAGGTGCCGGAGGTCGAACGCCTGCTGAACATGTTGGACACCGCCAAGCCGACCGAGGTGGCGGTGCGGGTCATTCCCCTCAAGAGCGTCAACGCCCAGGACCTGGCCAAAGAGATTTCGCCCCTCTACCAGAAGATGAGCGGTAAATCGCTGAAGGATATGATCGAGGTGACCGCGGACAATCGGTCGAATTCCCTGATCGTGCTCGCCAGCGAACCGAATTACCAAGCCATCCTCCAACTGGTGGGCGCTTTGGATACGACCGACGCCCAGGAGAAGGTCCTGCAGGCCTTCACGCTCAAAAATGCCGACGCCGAGGACGTCGCCAAACAACTCCAACAGCTCACCCAGGATCAGGATAGCTCGCGCTACCCCTATTACATCTTCTCTTCCAGTCCCAGCAGCAACACCAAGCGGATCAGCGTGGTCGCCGACCGCCGGCGCAACACGGTGATCGTCCAGGCTCCACCCGCGGCGATGGACGGTTTGGCCGCCATGATCCAGGAGTTGGATCAGCCGGTGAGCGACACCAACCTCGCCCCCAAAATCATCCACCTGAAGTACGTGAGCGCCGTCGATCTGGAGGATGTCCTCAACGAGCTCTTCCTCAAGAAACAGCAGCAACGCAACTATTTCTTCTACGACGAGAACCCGCCCGAGACCCCCGACCGGGATGTCGGGCGGCTCTACGGCAAGGTCCGGATCACCAGCGAGCCTTATTCCAATTCCATCATCCTGGCCTCGAACTCGGCGGAAAACCTGGCCGCCGTCGAGGCGGTCGTGCGCCAGCTCGACCAGCCGTCCGAGGAGGGCGAGAGCACCTTGGAGGTGGGGCTGCAATTTGCCAAGGCCCCCAAGGTGGCCAACACCCTCAACGTGCTCTTTGCCAAAGGCGGTTCGCCCCCGTTGCGCCCCAACGCGCAACCCGGCCAACCCAACCAGGCCCAACAACAACAGCAGCAACAGCAACAACAACCGAACCAGCCCCAGGACGTCTTCAGCCTCGAACAAGAGAACAAGGAGGAGCCCTACTACCCCTGGATCGGCGGCCAGCCCGAGAACGCCCGCACCTCCGACGGCCGCAACGTCACCCGCCCGGTGAGCGACTTGGTGGGGCGGGTCCGCGCCGTGCCCGACGAACGGAGTAACTCGGTTTTGATCTCGGCCAACGTCCACTTCTTCCCCCAAATCCTCAAGCTGATCAAACAGATGGACGCCCCCACCGACCAAGTGTTGATCGAGGCCCGGATCGTCGAGGTCTCCGTCGCCGCCCTCGATGCCCTGGGGGTGCGCTGGTCGCCCAGCGGCTCCACCTTCACCGGCAACGACATGGACAACTCGGCGATGATCTCCGCCGGCGGCCAGTTGACCAAAGGCTTCGGCGGCACCACGGCCAATGTGCCCTTCAACACCACCTCCACCAGCGGCGGCCCGGGCGGCAATTCAGTGGCGGCGATCATCACCAGCCTCCGCTCCGGCGTGGTCAACAACTCCTTCAGCATGGATTTTCTGGTCCAGTTCCTGCGCGAAAACACCCACGCCACTGTCTTGGCGGAGCCCCAGGTCAATATCCGGGACAACGAGACGGGGCGGTTGTTTGTGGGCCAGAAGTACCCCACCGTCAACGGGACCATTAACCCCGCCCTCGGCGGCGGGGCCACGACCATCACCTACCAGGACGTTGGGGTCATCCTCGAAGTGACCCCCCATATCAACACCGCCGGCGATGTCGAGCTGCGCATCCACGCCGAGTCCTCGACCGTCGAGGCGAGCCAGGCCATCTCGGGCGGCCCCGTCTTCGACTCCCGCGCCTTCAAGACCGACCTGACCGCCAAGAACGGCCAGACCCTCGTCCTGGGCGGCATCATCCAAAAACAGGTGACCGATATCACCCGCAAGACCCCGATTCTGGGCGACATCCCCGGCCTGGGCTGGGCCTTCAAGAAGAGGGACAAGACCATGCAGGATGTCGAGCTGATGGTCTTCCTGCGCCCGCGCGTCACCCATACCCCCGAGGATGCCGCCACCCTCCTCAAAGAAGTCGAACAACGA
>JAJXTA010000698.1 GCA_021784265.1 bacterium
AAGGCGTCCCGCCGGCGGCGGGCCTGGAGGCAGCGCCCGGCCGGAATCTTTTCGGCCCCCGTCACACTCCCGAACAGGCCCGACTGCTCGCGCCGCGCGCCGATTGTTCCAAGCCGCTCGCGCCATCGATGAGCCAAACGATCTTCCGGGCGCTGCCCCGCCCCGGCCGCAGCGGGCCCCATTTGTCCATGGTTTCCCAACCCGGCGCCGCATCGGCCGGGTAATGCCCCGGATGTTTGCCCGCGTGCTAGCAGTAGTCGCCCGGCAACTCGAAGTGGCCAAAGAGTCCCTGGATTTGCACGCGGACCCGCTCCTTACACCCTTGGCCGGGCTGGGGTTGATCGGCGGCGGCGGGCAGCAGGGGGCCCACCAGCGCGTTGGCCGGTTGAAAGATCGCCGTGCGCACCAAGCCCTCCAGTTCCTGCACCAACTGGCCGGTGGGGGCCTGCGCCTGGAAGCGCGCCATCCCCTGCGCGACGGCCGGCTCCGGCGCCCGGCGGAGGTGGGGCGGCGGGCTGGCAGAGACTTTTTTTTCGTGCCCACGGCGGCCAGTTGTTCCCGGGTCCGCGCGATGACGGCTGGGGCGTTTTGCTCGACCAAGGCCTGAAACTGGGTGGGGCCGGCCAGCGCCTGGTCCCGCAAGGGCACCCGTTCGACGGGGAGGTAGCGGGTCCCGTTCTGGCCGTGCTCCCAGCGCTGGAGCTGGTAATAGGGTGTGGCCGGGTGCGCCCGGTCCTTGAAGGTATAGGCCGAGAGCTTGCCCCGCTCCATGCGGGAGAGGCGGGCGATTGGGGCCAAGAGGCCGGGGGGCGAGTCAGTTGTCATAAGTGTGACGAGCAGCCTCGTCACCACAGGCCGACCCAACAAGCCGCTTTCCGCAACTCGGAGCAATCAGTCGTGCGCCGGAATGCGCCCGGCGCTCCGTGTCGCCGCAAAGTCCGCTCGACTGTCGCGGTGCGAGCAAAAGCGAACACTTGTAGTTAGCAAAGCCGGACACCTGTAGTTTTCAAAACCGGACTTTTGCTGGCGCGGGTTGTCTTGGGCAGCAGCGGGGTTATGCTCCGCTTGTTTGAGCGGAGGATAGGGCTCTGCGGGGACGCAACCCGAGCGCCGCCTGAAGTCTGACAGACGGCAGGCTCGGCGGCGCACTGCGCGCCGTCGGGCCGGCCCTCCTGCCGGTGTCGGCCCCCAGGCGATAAGTCCAACCGTTCAAACTCCCAGCTCGTCCGGTTGGCGTTACTCTCTACGGATGAAAAACGCCAACGCTCGCATCGTCTCGCCCCGCCTTTGATCCGTCCCGTCTTGGCTCAGTTCCGCGCTCAACAGCTCTCGCCACCGGCGCCGCCCGCCAACGCCGGCTCGGGCGCACGCGCTTCTACGAACTCGACGCCGATTACCTGCGCACCTGCGCGCACCCCCCGCAAGACCTCTGGTCGTCCGGGGTCTCCGGCGGCGAGCACGCTCCCGCCGGGCCGGCAGAACCGCCTGCCCGCCTTCTTTGCCAGCGAACCGATCGCCGAGCTCCCCCAAGCCAACCCCCAGATCCGCGAACTGCGTCTCCCTCGCAACCAGCACGAAGTTCACCGCGAACGCCCGCGGAAACCCCAGCAAGCCTGGGACACCGCCCAAAAGGAAAAACGCTCCGTGCTGCGGCGCGCGCCGTACTGCCCCTGGTGGCCCTTGGTCTGGAGTCAACGCACCGAAATCAAAGTTGGCGATGACGGGGCGTGCCCCCATCGGCGCGCAACGCATCCCATTGGAAGTCCCGCCCCGCCGCAAAGTCGTCCTCTGCTCCCATCCCAGCGGCCTCCATTCCGTCCTCGCCACCCAACCCGATCCCCAAACCAAACCTCCAATCCTGTTCTCCAACCTTCCCAAGCCAAACCCGCCCCCTGACCCTGTCCGCTTGAAACGGCATTGGCTCTGCCGGCAGGTCGCTTCCACCGGGCCGCTGCCGATCGGCTCGCCCCGCCGCCGCCCCGCCCGGTCGTCCCGCCGCGCCTGGGGTGCGTGAAAGTAATTCCC
Organism: bacterium; assembly: GCA_021784265.1. GTDB lineage: Bacteria > Verrucomicrobiota > Verrucomicrobiia > Limisphaerales > J093 > JAJXTA01. The sequence continues at coordinate 2,026 of JAJXTA010000698.1, forward strand.
TTCGCGCCTCACCACCGCCTGCGCCGCCGGGCCGGGGGGCAGGCTCTGCAGGAGGTCTTCCCATTGCCGGATCCCTTTCCCCGGCGACTCGTTTTTTCCGTTGTTGCACCCAGGGCGGCAACCCCGCCTTGAGTTGTTGGGCCTCTTCACCGAAGAGGGCCCGGCCCACCGCCGCCAAGTGTTGCGCGGCGCGATAGAAGTCCAAGCGCTGGCGGGCCGGGGGGAAGCGGTCGTGGGCCAGCCGCCAGATCCCCACCGCCCCGTCGGCGATCACCAGCGCCCCGGCCGCCGGGCCCCGGCCCCGGCGCAACGCCTCGGCGGGGAGTTGTGCGCGCAACCCGTCGCTCCCGGCGCGCGTGGCCACAAAGCCTCGCTCGCTGGTCACGGGGCGGCCGCCGGCCGTTTGCCCGCGGTAGTCCAAGCCGAAGACTGTGCCGGGGTAGACCCAGTGCCAGCGTCCGGGCTCCTGGCCTTGGCCGCGCCGGGCCGCCGGGCCGCCCCAGGCGTCGCGTTCGCGCATGTTCCAGGCGTCGATCTGAAGAATCATCTGGCAGGGGATCCCAGCTCAGTTCGGGTTGTTGCTTCTCTTGGGGCGGGGCGGTGGCCGGGCGGTCCAGTGGCCGGCGCCGGGCTGGAGCGCGTTGCGGGTCTTCGCGGTCCAGCGGGGCGCGGGGCAGCTTCACGCCGGTCAGCCGTTCCCACACGACACTGGCTTCGCCGACCGGCAGCTGGGTCACCACCAGCGCGGCCATCTCCTGCACCGCGGGCGCGTAGCCGGCGGTGTCCGCCCAACCCAAGGCGGCCTCGGCGGGGCAGCGCCCTTTGTGAGAGCGTTTGCACTAGCCCCGGGGGCGACGCACCCGGATGGCGCCGAAGCGGGTCTCGCAGCGGCGCGCCTGGTCGGGGCTTGAGCCGGCTCAAGCGGTGGGCCGCAGTGCGGGCAGCGCGGCGGGGTGGCCTCGGCCTTCTGCTGGG
>JAJXTA010000699.1 GCA_021784265.1 bacterium
CGACGGCACCGTTGTCGCCTGGGGGGCCAACAACTCTGGCCAGAGCACGGTCCCCGGCGGATTGACTGGCGTGATCGCCATCGCCGCGGGGGAGGTTCACAGTCTGGCGCTCAAGGCCGACGGCACTTTGGTCGCCTGGGGTGCTTGGGGTCCAAGGCAAAGTAACGGTGCAAACTATGGCCAGAGCACGGTTCCCAGCGTATTGACTGGCGTGGTCGCTATCGCAGCGGTAGCAACCGCCGGCACCCCGAGCAACATGTGTCTGGCGCTCAAGGCCGACGGCACCGTCGTCGCCTGGGGAGGTTCCCCCATCACCTGGGACCCGGTCCCTAGCGGACTGACTGGCGTGATCGCCATCGCGGCGGGAGGAGCTGTCGGGCTGACCGGGGGGGATCACAGTCTGGCGCTGAAGTCCGACGGCACTGTCGCCGCTTGGGGGGACAACTGGGCTGGCCAGAGCACGGTCCCCAGCGGCTTGAGCGGCGTGGTGGCCATCGCCGCGGGAGGGGCTCACAGCTTGGCGCTCAAGGCCGACGGGACCGTCGTTGCCTGGGGCGCCGGCGGTCCGGGACAGAGCGGGGATTTCAACCACGGCCAGAGCACGGTCCCGAGCGGACTAAACGGCGTGGTGGCCATCGCCGCGGGAGGGGTTCACAGCTTGGCGCTGAAGGCCGACGGCACCGTCGTCGCCTGGGGAGACAACAGCTATGGGCAGAGTTCGGTTCCCAGCGGATTGGCGGGCGTGATCGCCATCGCGGCGGGAGACTTCCACAGTCTGGCGCTCAAAGGGGACGGCACCGTCGTCGCCTGGGGTGCCGGCGGTCCGGGACAGAGCGGGCATTTCAACCAAGGCCAGAGCACGGTCCCCAGCGGCTTGAGCGGTGTGGTAGCCATCGCGGCGGGAGGGTATCACAGTCTGGCGCTCAAGGCCGACGGCACCGTGGTCGCCTGGGGAGACAACAGCTATGGGCAGAGTTCGGTTCCCAGCGGATTGACTGGCGTCGTGGCCATCGCGGCGGGAGGGTATCACAGTCTGGCGCTCGTTGCTTCCCCGGTTACGCCCGGGACGGTCAGCAGTGTCCAGACTACCCAGCGCCCCGGTTCGACCCTGGTGGACCTGTTCTACGACTTGAGCGGCGCGGGCTCGGGCTACTCGGTTTCCGTCTCGGTCTCCGCCGACGCCGGCGCCACGTTCACGGTTCCGGCGACGCATTTCACCGGCGATGGCGTTTCGAGTCCGGCGGCGCCCGGCACCGGACTCCACATTGTCTGGGACGCGGGCTCGGATTTTCCCGGGCAGTTTTCCACCACCATGCGGGTCAAGCTTACCGTCGGCAATGCCTCGGCTCTCTCCCCCATCTTCGCGCTGGATACGCGGACGGTTCCCGCAGGTACGCTGAGCGGCTTGGTGGAAGGCAGCGGCGCGCCGCTGGCCAACGCGCAGGCGCGGATTGACGGCACCGGCTTCGCCGCCAGCACCGGGGTGGACGGACGGTTCACACTAGCCAACGTGCCCGCCGCTTCCGGCTATCTGCTCCAAGTAAGCGCGGCCGGGTTTGCCGCGAAACAAGTGCCCGGTGTCACCGTGACTAGCGGCACGACGGACTTGGGCACCATCCAACTGGCCACGCTGGGCGGGCCGTATCGGCTGGTCCCCCTCCAACCGGACGTAAATCCGCCGGTGACGCAGATCGAAGAGGGCGGCGTGGGGTATCGCTACTACCGGCTGATCCCGGTGAACGCCAATGACAATCCGGGCGGCACGCCGGTCACATTGCGCGTGGCCGGCGGCGCCGGCATTCCGCAAGGAGGCGGCCCGCCAAACGACTGGCAGGGCTACCAATCCGCCTACTGGCCCGGCTACCAGGCGGGCATTGCCGACGGCGACGGTACGGTTCGTCTCCGTCTTCCGGCCGGCGCCATTGGCGGTCCTGGCGCCCGCGCGACACTCGAGGTTGTCGAGGCTGGCACGGTCCAGCAGACGTTTACCGCCCAAGTCGTACCGCGGCACTACGAGCAAGTGTGGAAACAGAAAGACGGCGCCGGTGTAAGAGTAGGACAATTCCTCAGCGCGGGCGCCGACGTAGGCGCTCAGAGCGAGGTCCGCCATACGATCTTCGGCGAGGCGTTGGCCGGCGAAACGATCACACGGGAACGGACCGTTGATGGCCACGCCGGGGTGGGTGTCGGTGTCGGCTCGTCGTTGACCGTGTCGTCCGCGAACTACAGCCTGGCGGCGGGCGCGGAGGCCGGAGCTGGCGCGAACGTCTTCGCAGCGTTTGGACTTTTCTCGACTTTGGCGTTCGACCCCGAGAGCACGGATCCGGGCCAGAACGCCGTGAAGCTCTATGCAGCTCTGGGGAACGTCTTGGCAGGCGTGCCGGGGCCGCAAGCAGCCTTTTATGATTACGTCGATTCAACGATTGTACCGTCGCTTCTGGGCTCTCAGCTCGAGTCGGTTGCGGGAGAGGTGCAGCTTGGCGCGAGTGCCGAAGGTGAGGTCGTCTTCGGGGGGTTCGCCGGACCGTTGCCGGTGAAGCTCCAGGCTGGGGTGTCGGCTGGCGAGGAGGCGATCTTTGGGGCCCAGGTGACGCTGGGGAACGCGCCGGAGACGGCGACCGTGGTGGGCGTGGCCGCCAGCGGTTCAGCCCAGGCCAGCGGCGGTGTGGCGGGCCTGGCGGCGATCCCCTCGACCTTCGACTGGGAGACAAGCGCCAGCGTCGAAATGCTCCGCAAGACCTGGCGCCGGCTCGGCCAGAGCGACTGGTCTCGGACCGAGGTGGTTCGGACCGTGGGCTTTAGCGCTGACTACCAGAACCCCATCCCGGCCTGGCAACCATACGATCCCGCAGCGCTGTATGGGAACTACGCGCGCGAGTTCACCGAAACGATCGAGCAGCTCAACGGGAACAGCGCCGCGACCTACGCGTGGGCCGTCTATGCCGAGCAGCAGGAGTTCGGCGCTAACCTCGATCTGGATTTGGATTTGGGAATTGGCGT
>JAJXTA010000700.1 GCA_021784265.1 bacterium
CGCGGGCCTGTTCCAGCAAGGCCAGCACTCGGTCGCCGTAGAGGGCGGCCTCGGTGGGCGTCATCCGCACCACAAACTCCTGGTTGGTGAGGGTCTGGAACTGGGCGAGGGTGTCGTGCAGGGTGACGAGGTTGTAGGCCGTCACGTCATACCCGTCGCGGTCGTAAACCTGTTGGGCGAGTTGCCAACCCTCCCGCTCCTGGCCGAGCCGCAACAGGTCCTGGGCCAACTGAAGCTGGGCGGGGAGATAATCCGGTGCCAACGCCAGGGCCTGGCGCTGGTGGGCAGCCCCTTCGGCGAAGCGGTATTTCTGCGCCAGCTTCCGCCCGATGACATAATCCACCCGCGGATTGGTCGTCCAATACTTCAACCCGGTGGTGCGGGCCGCCTGCGCGGCGTTGGTGTCATTGTGGAGCTCCGCGAGCACGGCTCGGTAAGCCCAGGCCTCCGGCTCCCACGGGTTGACCTTGAGGGCGCGTTCGAGCGTCCCTGCCGCGGCGGCGTAGTCTTCGGCATCCACCATCTGATCGGCCAGGAGCAGCAACGCGGGGACATGGTTGGGGTTTGCCGCCAGGACCGCCTCCAAGGCCTGGCGCATGGCCGGGCGGTCACTCGGCGCGTAGGCGCGGGCCAAGCCGAAGGCGATGTCGGGATCGTCATGGCATTTGTCGCGCGCTTCGGTGAAGACCGAGGCGGCGAGGGCATAATCACCTTTGTCCAACGCCAACTGCCCACTGGCCAAGTAGGCGGCCCGGCACTTGGGGTCAAGCTGCCGGGCGCGGTCGAAGAAGTGATCGAGGACAAGCTTGGGATCGGCGCCGAGCAGGAGGGCGGCCTGGCCCAAGGCGACCAGTTCTTCCGGATCCCGGGCAAGGCGCGCCCGGGGTCCCCCCAGGGCACTGAGGGCGTCGAGGGTGGTGGCGGCTTGGTTGGTCCGGCCATTGGCCTGGAAGACCTCGTGCGCCAGGAGGTGCAGCGGGAGGTCCTCCTCGAATCGGCGCAAGGCGTTGGTGACCGTGACCAGGGCCTCGGGATACTGGCCGGTGGCCAGTTGTGCCCGCGCGAGCAGGAGACGCGGCGCGACACTCCACGTCGAGTTGCTGGCCGCCCGCTGCGCCAGGCGGATGCACTCGGTGTAGTCGCCATCCCGCCACGCCTGTTGGCCGCGGTCCAGGTCGGCCCCGAGCAGCGCCGCCCCCCAGCCGACCGCGGCCGCCGCCAATACGCGGCAGACCCACGGCGTGGGTCGCCCATGTTGACTCAGGCGGCGCATGCCAACAAGTAAGCCAACTCCTCTTCCGACGCAACCCCGGCGCGTGGGATGCGTCGAGGAATCGCGGAAGCCGGCGTCAGCCGTTTTCCTGGGCGAGCGGGGCGCCGACCGGAGAACCGGACACGGGCGGACGGGGGTTACTTGGCGCCGGTGGCGCCGCGGGCTTGCAGGGCCTCTTCGATGCGGCGCTGGAGGCGCTCGTGCAAGCTGGGCAACTCGGTCTGCAACCGGCGGTAGACCCCGATCGCCTCGTCCCACCGCTTGCGCGACTCCGCCAGTGCGGCGGCGGCCAGGCCCGCCCGGTTAAGCCAGTAGGGGTCGGGCTGTTCGCCATCCCGCAGGTTCAGGCCGTAAAAGACCCGATGATAATGGTCGAAGGCCCGCTCCAACAGCGGGCCTTGCTCCGGAGCGGGGCGGAGCGCTCCCTCTTTCTCGGCGACGATGCCCAGGCCAACCTCCGCCTGGCTGCGCACCGCGACATCGGCCAGGGGCGATTGCAGGGCTTTGGTGTAAGCGTCGGCGGCCAGCTCGTACCGTTTGGCGGCCTGGGCCGGGTCTTGGGTGGCCAACTGGAGGTTGCAGTCGCCAATCCGGCCCCAGGCGCGCGGGGTGCATTCGTTGGTGGGAAACCCTTCGGTAATCTTGGAAAAGGCGATAATAGCCTCGCCGAAACGAGCCAAGGTGTTCGTGCTCCCGTCGGCCTTCTGGGCGGCGAGGACGTCCCCACGCAGCAAGTAGGCCTGGGCGACAATGGGCACGGGGATGGGGGAGGTGGCGACCGACAGCGGTCCGTTGGTGATGAGCCAGTCCAAGTACTCCAAGGCATTGCGCGGGCGCTGGCCAGCCACCGCCGCCCGCGCCGCCATCAGGCGGGCCTCGTAACCCAGCGTGGCGTGCGACGCATCCGCGCCGGCCAGGAGGGCGTGGTCCTGGTAGTGCAACTCGGCCCGTTCGTAGTCACCCTGGTTCCAGAAGTAGTCTCCGGCGAGGTATTGGGCCAGTGGGGCGTTGGCATCGTGCGGGAAGCGGGCCACGAAATTCGTCAACAAGGTTAGCGAATTGGTATCGGGTCGGACTTGGTAGGAGAGCCGGGCGAGTTCGAAGCTCGCCTGGGCGGTCAAGGCTGCCGGGACCACGGGGTTGCTGGCGTAGGCGGTCAGCCAGTTCTGGTACTGGGTGATTGCCGCCTGCCAGGCCTGCTCTTGTTCGAAGGTTTTGGCGACCGCGAGTTTGACCTGCGGCAAGAGGGTCGAGTTGGTGAACCGCTGCACGAAATCATCCAGCAACAACCGGGCCGCTTCCGGTTTGCCTTGGTGGTTGAAGGCCTGGCCTACGAGGAGCTCGGCGCGATCGGCCAGCTCGCCGCTGGGGTCTCGCTCCAGCAGTTGGCGCAGGGCGAATTCCGCGGCGGCCAGGTTGGTCGCCGCGATCCCGGTGCGGGCGACCTGGTAGAGCGCTTGGCGGCTGAGCAGGTTGGTGGGCTGAGTGGCGAGCAGGGCGTTGGTGCCCACCCACCAGTAGTTGCCCAGCGCCTCGGTGTAGTCCTTCAGCCGGAACTGGCAATCGGCCGCCTTGAAGCGGGCGATGACTTGGTCGAGCGAGCCGGGCAGATGGGCGGCGGCCGCCTGGAAGGCCAGGAGACTCTCGGGCAGGCGCGGCGGGGTTTCCTCCCAGAGACACCAGCCCCGCCCGAGCTGCGCCTGGCCCAGCAACGGACTGGTC
>JAJXTA010000701.1 GCA_021784265.1 bacterium
AGGTGCTGGGCGCCCGCCCTCGCTTCGCCTGGATGATCGATGTCTGCGGCCTTCACGAGCAGATGGCCCAGATCACCGCCGGCCTGGAGCTGGACGCCCTCTTCTACACCCGGCATAACCCCACCGGCAGCAACCTGCACTGGCTCCAATCCCCCGACGGCAGCCGCACGTTGGCCGTCTGCCCAGGACACTACAGCGAGTGGGCGCCGGTCTTTGCCACCGAACAACCGCTCACCGGCGCCCAGGTGCGGGAGTTGGTCCACGACGCCGAACGCCGCGCCCACGCCCCGCCGCTGACCTCCACCCAAATCCAGCGGCTGGCCGGAGATGTCTGGGGCGGGGCGGCGCAGCGCACCCCGCCTGGGACCCCCGTGCTGATCCTCGGCGGGAGCGGGGACTACAGCCTGGCACCCCGTTACTCAGGGTATCCGACCGAGTTCATTCAGGAGTTCGAAAAGGCGGCGCCCGGCACCCGCCTCCGGTTCACGACCCCGAGCCGCTACATCGATGCCGTGCTGCCGGGCGTCCGCTCAGGCGCCATCCCCCTGCCCACCTTGCGGGGTGGCACGGCCTACAGCTTCAACGCTTTTTGGATCGAGTGTCCCCGCGTCAAGTGGGGCTATCGCCAGGCCGAACAAGACCTGCAAGGAGCCGAGATGCTGGCCGCCGCTGCCAGCCTCACCCGCGGCTTCCAATACCCGGTCCAGTCGCTCTACCACGCCTGGTTGCTCCTGCTCCTCAACATGGACCGCAACACCCTCTGGGGCGCGGCCGGGGGCATGGTCTTCGCCGATGCCCGTTCCTGGGACGTGCGGGATCGGTTCGCCACCCTCGAAGCCACCGCCCATCACACGCAGGCCGCGGCGCTGGACACCCTCCTGCCGACAGGCCACGCCACCGCGTTGTTCAACTCGCTCAATTGGCGGCGAAACGACCCGGTGCTCGTGCCGTTGGCCCCAGGCCAGCGGCTCGACGGCGGGTTGTGTCAGACACTCCCGGGTGACTTGGTCTTGTGTCGGCCCACGCTGCCCAGCCTGGGCACCGCGACCCTGAACGTCGTGGGCGAGCCGGCGGCGCCCACGCGTGAGATACCTCTGCCCGATCCGATCGAAACTAAATACTACCGCGCCCGAATCGACCCGCGAACCGGGGCCCTGGTCAGCCTCGTCCTCAAGGCTTCGGGCCGCGAGCTGCTGGGCGGCCCCGCCAACGTCATCGTCGCCGAGCGACCGCGGCGTCAGGAAGGGGATCCGGGAGACCAGATGGTGGACCGGGCGGAGCGGGAGCGCGTGGCCACCTCCAGCCAGTTCACCCCGCGGATCAGCGTCACGCGTGGTCCTCTGGCCACCAGCATCGAGATCGACTCCCTCTTCTACGGCGGCGCACCCTCCCGCCGCCTCATCCGGTTCTACCACGATTACCCGCGCATCGACTTCGACACCGAGCTCAACGACATACCCAACCGGACGGTGGTGGTGGCCGAGTTCCCGCTGGCGGCGCCCATTGACACGGTACGCCGCGGGATCCCCTACGGCTTCTCCGCCGCCGCCTGGGCCAAACCCGACCCGGCGCTGCACGGCTGGGCCAAAGGCATCGTCCCGGCGATCCGTTGGTCCGATTACGCCCTAGCGGGCGGGGGCGGAGTGGCGCTCCTGGATCGCGGCTTGCCGGGGCGGGAACTGACGGGACGGACCCCGATCATCTTCCTGCTCAACGCCACCGACACTTATTACGGCTATACCAACTCCTGGTTGAGCGGGCGCGGCCCGCACCGCCTGCAGTACGCCCTCTTCCCCCACGCCCAGCCGTGGGCCGAGGCCAACGTGCCCCGCCGCGCCTGGGAGTTCAATTGCCCGCCGGTCATGGCGCCCGAACACGCCCCGGCGCCCGCCCAGTCGTTCGTCCAGACTTCCGACAACGTGATTGTCGAAGCGCTCCGCCGCGAGGCCGGCGTGCTCGAGCTGCGCCTGGCCGAGTGCCTGGGCCGCGACGGCGCCGCCGACGTCCGCGTGAACTTGCCCCACCGTGAAGCCGCCCTCACCGACCTCGTCGGCCGCCCGCTGACCGCCCTGGGCCACCAGACGCGCTACCGTTTCCCCATTCGCGCCCAGCAGATCGTCACCCTCCATCTCACCACCACCCCGTCGGTCCCGGAAATCCAACCCTTAACCAACTGGGCGCCACTGGTCCCGGCCCCAAAACTGGCCGCCCTCGAGCGACGCCTCTATCGCCGTGGCCATCCCCCGCACGGAAGTGAGGCCCAAAACCCGCAGGATTCCAAAGCCGCCGGGGCCGACCTCGAACGCTGGCGCAAGCTGCGTCTGGGCCTGTTCATCCATTGGGGACCCGTGAGCTTGAAGGGCACAGAAATCAGTTGGTCGCGCGGCGGGGAACGCCCCGGCTTGGGTGGAACCGGCTCGATCCCCTGGCCGGAGTATGACAACTTGTATCGGCGGTTCAATCCCACCAACTTCGACGCGCGGGCTTGGGTGGCTGTGGCCAAGGCCATGGGCGCCCAATACCTGGTCTTTACCACCAAGCACCACGATGGCTTCTGCGAATTCGACAGTCACTTGACCGACTACAAGATCACCAACACCCCCTTCCACCGGGACGTCACCCGGGAGTTGGCCGACGCCTGTCACGAGGCTGGGCTCGAACTCGGCTTCTACTACTCACCCCCCGACTGGCACCACCCCGATTACCGCCGGCCCAGCCACGCCCGCTACCTGGAATACATGCAGGGCCAACTGCGCGAGCTGTGCACGCGCTACGGGCGCGTGGACATCCTCTGGTTCGACGGCCTCAACTCGACCGCGCGCGAGTTGGCGGCCGACGAGATGCTCCCCATGCTGCGCTATTACCAGCCCCACATCCTGGTCAACAATCGGGCCGGACTCCCCGCCGACTTCGACACCCCGGAACAGGAAATCGGCCATTTCCAAACCCAACGTCCCTGGGAATCCTGCATCACCCTCGGCGACCAATGGT
>JAJXTA010000702.1 GCA_021784265.1 bacterium
GTACCAGCCCTGACACAAGCCGCCACCAAGAAGATCCCCGTGGGCCTGCAACTGTACTCGTTGCGTGACCAGTGCAAAACGGACCTGCCGGGGATGCTCACCGCCGTCGCCAAGATCGGTTACAAAGGGGTCGAGTTCGCGGGTTATCACGGGCGCACCGCGCCCGAGTTGCGCCAGATGCTCGATGACAACGGGCTGATCGCCTGCGGCACCCACACCCCGTACGACTCGGTGTTGGGTGACAAGCTGAAGGAAACCGTCGAGTTCAATCGGACCATCGGCAACAAGTTCTTGATTGTGCCGTGGATGGAGGGCAAGACCAAAGAGGACTGGCTGGCCAAGGCCAAGCTCTTCAATCAACTGGCGGACCAGCTCCGGCCTGAGGGCATGTGGATCGGCTACCACGCCCACGCCCACGACTTTCAACTCTTCGACGGCGTGTCGGCTTGGGACCTGTTCTTCGGTAACACGCACCGGCGGGTGATCATGCAGTTGGACACCAGCAATTGCCGCGACGGCGGGGCCGATCCGGTGGCGGTGTTGAAGAAGTACCCGGGCCGCGCGCGGAGCATTCATATCAAGGCCAGCGGGGCCGGCCCCGAGGCCGTGATTGGCGAAGACAAAGTTGATTGGCCCGCTGTCTTTGCCTGGTGCGAGACCAAAGGTGGCACCAAGTGGTATGTCGTCGAGCACGAAACCAGCAAAGACCCGCTCGATGCCGCCAAACGTAACTTCGCCGCCCTGCGCCAAATGGGCAAAGTGTGATTGGAGATTGCGTTGGAGATTGGCCGGCGGCTAGGTTCTAGCCATGCCTGAACCTGAGAGTCCCCGCGAGGACGCCCTTGGCCACGGTGGACGCCGCGGCTTTCTTAAGACGTCGGCGTTGGCGTTGGCCGGCGTCGGGGCCGTGGTCACGGTGCCCTGGCCCGTGGCCGAGGCCGCCCGAGCTGGCCGGCCCAAGCGGGGACGTCTGCTGGCGCGCAATGACGTGATCCTCTTTCAAGGGGATTCGATCACCGACGCCGGGCGGAGCCGGGCCGAGGCGGCGACCGCCAACGCCCGCGGCGCGCTGGGTTCTGGCTACGCCTGGCTGGCGGGGGCGGCGTTGTTGGTGGACCGGCCCGGAGAAGGCTTCCAGGTTTACAACCGGGGCATCAGTGGCAACAAGGTCTTCCAACTGGCCGACCGCTGGGGCGTGGACTGCTTGGACCTCAAACCCAAGCTGCTGAGCATCCTCATCGGAGTGAACGACTTCTGGCACACGCTCGACGGCAAGTACCACGGCACCGTCGAGATCTACGAGCGGGACTATCGGACCTTGTTGGAGCGCACGCGCCAAGCCTTGCCGCAGATCAGGTTGGTGATCTGCGAGCCTTTCGTCCTCCGGTGCGGCGCCGTGAATGAACACTGGTTCCCGAGTTTCGATCAGTACCGCGCCGCCGCCAAGCGGGTCGCCAAGGCCTACGCCGATGCCTTCGTGCCGTTCCAGGCGATGTTCGAGGAGGCGGTGCGCCTGGCGCCACCGGAGGAATGGGCCAAGGACGGCGTGCATCCCACCGGCGCCGGCGCTTCGCTCATGGCCCATTTCTGGCTCGAGGCGGTCGGCGAGCTGGCGGGTTAGAAGCCCGGAGCGGCTCAGTCTTCCGGGCGTTCGCCCGCGGGCGCCATTTTGACTAGCTTCGGCTCGAACTGGCCCAGGACCTCCACCAGGTCGGCCTGAGCCGCCATCACTTGGTGGATGTCTTTGTACACCATCGGCACCTCATCCAGGCCCGCGGAGATCAAGGTCACCCCGCGTTCCGCTAACACGGCGTTGGCCTCCTTCCACGAGAGCGTCTTGTGCGCCTGCGTGCGGCTCATCCGCCGGCCGGCCCCGTGCGCCGCCGAGTTGAGGGAGGCCGGCTGCCCGCGGCCGCGCACGACGAAGCCCGGCGAAGCCATCGAGCCGGGGATGATGCCCAACACCCCCGCGCCAGCGGGGGTGGCGCCTTTGCGATGGACGATCACGTCCCGTCCCGCGTGGTGTTCTTTCCAGGCGAAATTGTGATGGTTCTCGAGGTCGAGCAAGACCTGGGCGCCGAGGTGCCGGGCGATGGCGTGGTGGATGAGGGCGTGGTTGGCGGCGGCGTAGCGGCCCATCAGTTCCATGGCCGCCCAGTATTCCCGGCCTTCGGGACTGGTGAGCGGCAGCCACGCCAGCCGTTGCAGGTCGCGTGGCAGCCCGGGCTGGAGCTTCGCTGCCAAGCGGCTGTAATAGTCGCAAACGGCCGCGCCCGTGCCCCGGCTGCCGCTGTGGCTCAGCAAGGCCAGGTACTCGCCGGGCGCCAGTCCCACGGCCGCGTCCAGGACGGTAAACGTGCCGAACTCGACAAAGTGATTGCCGCTGCCGCTGGTCCCCAGTTGGGCCCAGGCCTTATCTTTGTACCGCTGGGTCACGGGGCTCACCGACCATTCGGCGTCCAAGACCGGATGCTGCCGCCGGTGCTGGAAGGCGGCGCCCACCCCGAAGCGTGTTTCCGTGGCGAGCGCTTGGGCCAGCCGCGTCTGCTGCGTCTCCATGTGGCGAGGGGGCAGGTCCAGGACGGTCATCTTCATCCGGCAGGCGATGTCCACCCCCACGGCGAACGGGATGACGGCATTGTCGGTGGCAAGGACGCCACCGATGGGGAGCCCATAACCGACGTGCGCATCGGGCATGAGCGCGCCAGCCACCGCCACCGGCAGTCGGCAGGCCGCTTCCATTTGGCTGATGGCGGCCGCATCGAGATCGGCGCCCCACTGCCGGTAAGCCGCCGGCACGGCGCGGAGTGGGGGAGGGGCCGTCAGGAGGGCGCGGGCCAGCGGGCCGCGCAGGTTGTCCCCGACGTATCGATCCGGGTGAGCCACGACCGCGGTGATCTCCTCCGCCAGCCGGGTGCGGTCGCCGCCGTGCAGGCAGTAGTGGGCCAGGAATTCCGTGGCCGCCCGGAGTGGCGCTCCGGAGGGCACGCC
>JAJXTA010000703.1 GCA_021784265.1 bacterium
CGTGCTGCCGGGCGGTCTGACCCGGGTGGCCCTGCGGAAAGGGTCGCTGGTGGTCAATTCTTCCCAGGGCGGTGGGAGCAAGGACACCTGGGTGCTGGCGCCCGGCGGGCCGGGGGAGGAGGCAACGACCGCCTGGGGCGCGGGCGGCGCGCCGGAGGTGGCCGATGCTTAGCCGGGTGGCCGATTCCATTTACTGGATGAGCCGCTATGTCGAGCGCGCCGAGAACGTGGCGCGCTTTGTGGACGTTACCCTGGCGCTCTTGCTCGATGCGCCCGCCGGCTGGGACCAGCAGTGGCAGCCCCTGGTCAACACCACCGGCGATCACCAGGCCTTCGCCGCCCGCCACGGGGTCGCCACCCGCCCCAACGTCATCCACTTCCTCACCTTCGACGCTGAGAACCCCAACTCGATCCTGGGCTGCCTGCGGGCCGCCCGGGAGAACGCCCGGACCGTGCGGGAGATCATCTCCTCGGAGATGTGGCTGCAATTGAACAAGTTCTACCTGATGATGAACGGGGCGGCGGCCAAGGCCAACGGGCACGAGGTGCCGCGAGAGTTCTTCGCCGAAGTCCGCCTGGCCAGCCAGCTCTTCATGGGCATCACCGATGCCACCATGACCCACGGGGAGCCCTGGCACTTCTGCCGCCTGGGCCGCAAATTGGAACGGGCCGACAAAACCTCGCGTATTCTCGATGTCAAATACTACGTCCTCTTGCGGTCGGCGGCCGACGTGGGGACGCCCTACGACGATTTGCAGTGGGCCGCCGTCCTGCGCTCGGCCAGCGCCTTCGAGATGTACCGGAAGCGCCACGGGCGGATCTCGCCCCAGGGGGTCGTCCAGTTCCTCATGCTCGACGGCGAGTTTCCGCGCTCGATCCACTATTGCCTGCGCGCCGCCCGGGAGTCGCTCCACGCCATCTCCGGCACGCCAGTGGGCACGTTTCAGTGTCTCCCCGAGAAACTCCTGGGCCAACTCTGCTCGGACATGTCCTACACCACGGTCGAGGAAATCATCCAGCGCGGCTTGCACGAGTATGTGGACCAGTTCCAAGTGCGGCTGAACCAGGTCGGGACGGGGATCTTCGAGACGTTCTTTGCCATGAAGCGGGCGGACCCCGGGCGGCGCCCGGCGCACAACCTGGTGCAATGAGCCGCGGCGCGGTTGTCTTGCGCCCCGGCGGTTCCCGGTGCGCCGCTCGCCCGCGGCCCGCGAAGCTCGTGGTCGGCTGATCGCGCATGTCTATTCACGTCGCCCTCTACCATCGCACCCACTACACCTACGACCGGCGCGTCGCCCACGCGCCGCACCTGGTGCGGCTGCGGCCGGCGCCCCACACGCGGCCGCGGGTGCTGAGCTACTCCCTGCGGGTGCGCCCCGCCCGGCACTTCAGCCACTGGCAGCAGGACCCGCATGGCAATCATGTGGCGCGGCTGGTCTTCACCGAACCGGCCGCCGAACTGTTGATTGAGACCGATCTGGTGGTGGAGCTGGCGGTTTATAACCCCTTCGATTTCTTTCTCGAGCCCTCCGCCGAACACTTCCCTTTCGCTTATGCGGGCGGGCTGGAGCGGGAGTTGGCGCCCTTCTTGGAGTGCAGCACCGTTGGGCCGGCGGTGGCGGCGCTGGCCGCCAGCCTGGTCCCGGCTCGCGCCCCAACCGTCGAGTTCTTGGTCGCCCTGAACCGGCGGGTGCGCCGGGAGATCGGCTATATCATCCGCCTCGAGCCGGGAGTGCAGTCGCCCGAACAGACGCTCACCGCGCGCCAGGGGTCTTGCCGGGATTCGGCCTGGCTGCTCGTCGCCCTGCTCCGCCGGCTGGGGCTCGCGGCGCGTTTTGTCTCCGGCTACCTCATCCAACTCGCCCCCGACCTGAAGCCGGTCACGGGCCCGGCCGGGCCGGAAACGGATTTCACCGACCTGCATGCGTGGGCGGAGGTCTATTTGCCCGGCGCGGGTTGGGTGGGGCTGGACCCGACTTCAGGCCTCTTGGCCGGGGAGGGCCACTTGCCGCTGGCTTGCACCCCGGAGCCGTGGAGCGCCGCCCCCGTCACCGGGGCCACCGACCTCTGCACCACCCACCTCGAACACGAGATGCGCCTCACCCGCATCGCCGAATCGCCGCGCGTCACCCAGCCGTACCGCGAGGACCAATGGCAGGCGATCCAGAGGCTCGGGCGCCAAGTCGATGCGGACCTGGCCGCCCGGGACGTGCGCCTCTGGGTCGGCGGCGAGCCTACCTTTGTCGCCGCCGAGAACCAGGACGAGCCGGAATGGAACGTGGCCGCGCTGGGACCCCGGAAGCACCGGTTGGGGCTCGCCCTGTTTCACCGCCTGCGCGGGCGGTTTGGCCTTGGCGGCCTCCCCTTTTTTGGCCAGGGCAAATGGTATCCGGGCGAAGCGTTGCCCCGCTGGGCGTTGGCCTGTTATTGGCGCCGGGACGGCCAGCCGATTTGGCGGGAGGAAACCCTGTTGGCCGACGCCACGGTGGATTTAGGACATGACCTTGAGGTGGCCCACCAGTTTATCCTGGGATTGGCTCGCGCGCTGGGCGTGCCGGAGCGGTTCGTGATCCCCGCGCACGAAGATGTCTGGCATTACCTCTGGCAGGAGCGGTGTCTGCCGGTGAACCTCGATCCCTTCCAGTCCGAGCTCCGCGACCCGCAGGCCCGGGCGCGCCTGGCCCGAGTCTTCCAGCAGGGCTTGGACCGTGTCGTGGGCTGGGTCTTGCCCTTGGGCCAGCCGGCCACCCCGCCCCCGGCCCCTTGGGTCAGTGGCCCCTGGTTCTTCCGCGCGCAACGCCTCTACCTCCTGCCCGGGGATTCGCCCATCGGCCTCCGGCTACCCCTGGATTCCTTGCCCTGGGTCGCTCCCGCGGACCGCGAGTGTGCGGCTGAGCCGGATCCGATGCGCCCGCTGCCGCCCCTGGAGCCGGGCCAGGATCGGGGCGGGCAGCAATTCGTGTCCGGCGCGCGGGGGGGGAGCGGTGG
>JAJXTA010000704.1 GCA_021784265.1 bacterium
GGCAACTCCTATGGCATCCTGTCCTGCGGCGTCGGGGATCCGCCGGGCGGCCAGGGCCGGTTTGCCAACCTGGCCCCGGTGACACCCAGCGGGGCCGCAATCAAGGTGGCGGTGGCCGGCAACCTCCACATGCTGACTTCGACCATCGCCGCCCTCGGCGGAGGCGATGTCACCGTCACCGCCGGAGGCGCCATCGACCTCGGCTCGCCCGACGTCGCCAGCAGCCGCGGGGGAACCGGCGACATGGGCTTTGGCATCTATACCACAGGACGCGGCAACGTCAGCGTGACGGCGGCGGGCGATGTGGATATCAACGGCTCGCGCATTGCCGCCTACAACGGCGGCGATGTTTCCGTCGAATCCCTCACCGGCAACGTCAACGCGGGGAGCGGCGGGGCGGTGCAAGCCTTCCTCTACTATTACTCGGTTGATCCCCTCTCCGGCGCGGCCTTGACCAGGGAGGGTGGGGTTTACGGCAGCGGCATCCTCGCCACCACCTTGCCGAGCTTGCCCGGGGAAGCGAACGCGCCCGGGAGCAGCCCCGTGCCCGGGAACATTGCGGTGCAGACCCCGCAGGGGGACATCAATGCCAGCCTCGGGGGCATTCTGCAAGAGGCGCTGAATGGGAACCAAGCCAGCGGCCCCACCATCACCCTGGTCGCCGGCACGAAGGCCGCGGCGGGATCGCCGGGCCACGTCGGGAACATTAACCTGGGCGAGTCGGGCGTGATCGGCGGCTCGGTGAACCTGGACGCCAACGGCAGCATCAGCGGCCTCATCATCTCGCGACAGAATGCCCAGGTGACCGCCGCCCAGAGCCTGAGCGGCACGGTCCTGTCTGGTGGCTCCGCCAGCCTGTCGGCCGGCGGGTCGATCTCGGGGACGGTCGTGGGCGTGGGCGGTGTGCAGGCCTCCGGTGGCCAGGGCGTGACCGCGGCATTGCTGGGACAGAGCGTCTCGGTCGGGGGCGGCCAAGCCCAGTCCACTTTGGGCACCACGGCCGCCGCCACCTCCGCCGGGGCCAGCGCCGCCGGCCAGGCCAGCAACGACAGCAAACAGCAGTTGGCGGACAACTCCACCACCGAGGAGGACGACAAGAAGAAGAAGAACCCCCACCCCGCTCTCCTCCGACGCACCGGCCGCGTCACCGTCATCTTGCCCAAGTCCTAGATGAAGCGGCGACTCCCGGCGGTGCCGAGGGTCGCCCCTTCAGCGGGTCCACCAACGGCGGTCGGGGGAAGGCCGCTCCCCCGGGGCGGCTAAACCCAACCGGCGAGCCGACCGCGGCCAAAGATAGCCGTTGACTGCCAGTAGGCATGCGGTTACTGATTCATTGTGCTTGCGATTCAAACCACCCTCGACCTCAAGGTGCCGGAGCACCCCCCCGAAGACGCGAAGCTGAAGGCGATCATCGACGTCGCCGTCGAGCAGTTCGGCGGCGATTTGATGGAGTACTACAAGGCAATCCGCCCCAAGCGCTCGGAGCCGACCGAGGAGGAGGAACGTCTGTCCCTTCAAGCAAACCAACTGGCGAAGCATCGCTGACCGGCCGCGCGTTGCATGCCTGGCAGTGGCCCAAGCAAAGAGCACCGCGAAAACCCAAACCGGGCGGTGTACCTGCTCGGCGACATCAACCAGGGGTTGGTCGAGAAACTCACGCCGAGAATCAACGAGCTGCGTTTAGTCTGCACCGACCCAATCACGGCCTACGTGGATAGTCAGGGCGGCGACGTGTCGGCCGCCGAGAATATCCGCAGCCTGGTGCATGCGCCAAACCCTGATGGCGTAAAATGCCGATTGATCACGGTCGTGACGGGCTACGCGGCCAGCGCTGCCGCCGATTTTCTGGCTTTGGGTGATTACGCGATCGCGTACCCGCACTCGAGTGTCATCTACCACGGCACGCGGCAGCGCAGCCCGGCACCGTTGACGGTGGAAGGAGCCTCCTCGCTCGCTTCCAGCTTGCAGCAGACGAATGAACTGTTCGCAATGCGGCTGGCCAAACGGGCGTTTGACCGGTTTGTGCTGCGCATCCTCCTTCTTCGCCCGGAGTTTCAGCGATACGCCGACGCGGCAACGCTCGCTTCAGATTCGCCAGATGTGGTTCCGCTGGTGGAAGCCCTGGCACGCAAGCTCGGACCGGACAAGAGCGGCCTGCTCCAGGCCGCAGTCCAGCGACAGAAGGCCATTGACGCCCTGACACAGTCCGTTCGCGAACATCTCGCCAGGCGCCAGCCACAGGAGATGCCCCAAGGGAACCAGCTCGAAATAGAGATTTGGCAGGCAATCCTCACCTACAAGGCCACAGTCCACGCCAGCGACGACTGGCGCTTGAGTGGTCAGGGCTTGGTCGAGGTCATGCACGATTTCTACTTGCTGCACGACTTCCACTTCGGAGAGCAGACGCAGGCGCTAGATCGCTTGGGCTACATCTACGGCAAGATCTTTCTCGGAGCGAGCGAGCTTCACGAACACGACGCCATCCCGGCCGCGGACGACGGCGGGCGTTCCGACTTCCTCAGGCAGCGGGCCCAGCCGAAGATTCGTCCGCTCTGGTACTTCGTGGTGTCGCTCTGCCGCCTCCTCCAGAGCGCCGACTACTGGTTCACGCCCACAGAGGCGTACTGGCTCGGCCTGATTGACGAGGTTCCAGGCTCGGACCTGCCTAATCAGCGGCAGTTCGTGGAGGGTCAGGCTCCCGGGAGTTAAGCCACTCACCGCCCGGGGCGGGCGGCTCCGGCGTGGAATCGCGCCTTTTCACCCCGGCCCCGCGATGGTAAAAACCTGTCCCGATGCACCTGAGCGAGCGCGAGGTCTGGACCGGCAACTACGTTTTCGAGAACGAGTGGTCGAGTTGCCGCACCAAGAAGGACCGCTCGCTGGAGCTGACCAGCGCCGAACACGAGTATCCGAAGAAAGGCCGGTGCCGCATCGCGGTGAAAGTGATTGACATTTTTGGCAACGACGCGACGAAGGTGGTGGAGG
>JAJXTA010000705.1 GCA_021784265.1 bacterium
ATCATCAGGTCCCAGCGTTGGCCGGGTGGCAAGGGAGGCAGCTCGAGGCTGGCGAAGACGCCAGCGACCGTCGGAGCGCTCACCAGCACAAACGACTGGCCGTTGGTGGGTTGGAAACCGTTCACGCGATCGACGTGGAGTCGTCCGTCGAGCTGGGCTGGGCCGCTCACCGCCAATTGGCCGTACTGGGTGCCTGACGCCGGCCCGCCCAGGCCCAGTTCGAGCGCGCCGGAGGGCAATTGCGTATATTGCCCATTGACGGAGAGGACACCCACCGGGTTTCCGGCAACGACCAAGCCGCCGTTCACCAGGTCGGCCCCGACCGAGCCGGCGCCGACGAGGCTGCCGCCCGCCAGGTGGATGGGGTTGGCGGCATTCAGCGCCCCGCCCGCCAGGGTGGTCGTGCCCGCTTCCTGCCCGTAGGTCCCGGCCACGGTCAGCGTTTGACCGCTGGCCACGTTCACCTTCCCTTGGTTATCAAAGCCCCCATTCGCCTTGTCCAGATTCGCACTCGAGTTGACGTTCACGGTCCCCTGGTTCAAGACGTCGCCCGTGATCGAGCGCGGGCCGCCGGTGCCCACGTTGAAGACAATGACCCCGCTCGGGCCGTTGGTCAGCACCCCCTGACTCACCGCCAGGGCGCTGGTGTAACCCCCATCCCGCGACTCCAGGCGCAGGGTCCCGGCATTCAGAAAGCCGTTGGTGGCGACCAAGGTGGTGTGGTTCCCGGTCCCGTTGCCCTGGATCCAAAGGGTTTGGCCGGGGGCGATTTCGTCCGCGGTCAGGGTGCTGGGGCCGGTCACGGTATAGCTGCCGGTGTTGGTTGGTCCTCCGGCCAGAGCGATCACCACGCCGTTGAGGTAGATGGGGTTGCCGGTGACCAAGCCGCCGGTGTAACTCAACTGCCCGCCGGACACGTAGATGGTGCCCGTGTTTGTGATCAGCCCGCCGTTGATCGTTAAGGTGCCTTGATCGAGGTGAAACGTGCCGCTCACGGCCAAGGCGCCCGACTCCTGGCTGAACCGCTCGTTGCCTCCGGTGATCTCCAGGTCGGCGCCGGGCTCGACGATGAATTGCCCCTGGTTAATGTAACTGGCGCCCGCTGCCGGAAAGGCGGTCGCCAAACTGAGGTCCACCAAGCCTTGGTTGAACAGGCTCCCGGTGAAGGTCCGGGGTCCGCCGTTGCCGACGCCGATCGCGATCGTTCCGCTTGGGGCGTTGGTCAGCCGGCCCTGGGACACGGTCAGGGCGCTCGTATAACCTCCGTCCCGCGACTCCAGGCGCAGCGTCCCCGCGTTCAAGAACCCGTTGGTGGCGACCACGGTGGTGTGGTTCCCGGTCCCGTTGCCTTGGATCCAAAGGGTTTGGCCTGCGGCAATGTTGCCGGCGGTCAACGTGCTGGGCCCGGTGACGGTGTAACTGCCCGTATTGGTCGAGCCCCCGGCGAGGTCGATGGCCACGCCGTTGAGGGAGATGGGGTTGCCCGTGACCACGCCGCCATTGTAGTTCAGCTTGCCGCCGGTCAGGTAGATGGTGCCGTTGTTGCTTATCACCCCGCCGTTGAGGTCCAAGTCCCCTTGATCCAGGTGCAACGTCCCATCCACCGTCAGCACCCCCAGGTTTTGGCGGAACCGCTCGTTGCCTCCGGTGATCTCCAGGTCGGCGCCGGGCTCGATGATGAATTGCCCCTGGTTGATATACGTGGCGTCCGCCGCCGGAAAGGCCGTCGCCAAACTGAGGTCCACCAAGCCTTGGTTGATGAGGCTCCCGGTGAAAGTCCGGGGGCCGCCGTTGCCGACGCCGATGGCGAGGAGGCCACCCGGGGCATTCGTCAGCGGCCCTTGGGATACGGTGAGGGCGCTGGTGTAACCCCCGTCCCGCGATTCGAGGCGCAAGGTCCCGGCGTTCAAGAACCCGTTTGTAGCCACCACGGTGGTGTGGTTCCCGGCCCCGTTGCCCTGGATCCACACCGTCTGGCTCGGCGCGAGGTTGCCGGCGAAGGTGCTGCCCGAGCCGGTCAGGAGAAACGCCCCCGTGTTGGTCGCTGCCGGCCCGATCGCCAGAGCGGAGTTGAGCAGATAGGGGGTGCCGGCGATGACGCCACCGTTGAAATTGAACTGGATGTTGGGCGCGTAGAGAGCGCCGTTGATCGTCAGCGTTCCGGCGTCTTGATTGAAGGTCTGGCCCGGGTTAGCCAGGGTGAGGGTCTGGTTGGTGGCGATGGTGAACGAGCCTTGATTGTCAAAGACGCCGTCGGGCCGATTCAACGCGAGGCTGAGGTCCAGATTGACCGTTCCCTGGTTGAGGAGGTCCGCCGAGAGACTCCGCGGGCCCCCGGTGCCGACGCCGATCTCGATGAGGCCTCCGGGGGCGTTGGTGAGCACGCCCTGATTGACCACCAAGGCGCTCGTGTAGCCCCCGTCGCGCGACTCGAGTTGCAGGATGCCCGCGTTGAGAAACCCATTGGTGGCGGTGACCGTGGTATGGCCGCCGGTCCCGTTGCCCTGGATCCAGACGGTCTGACCGGGCTCGAGGTTCCCGGTGAGGGTGCTGCCCGAACCGGTTTGGAGGAACGTGGCCGGGGCGGTGGCTTGCGGGCCAAAGGCCAGCGCGCAGTTGATCAGGTAGGGCGGAGTGCCGGTAATCATCCCGCCGTTATAGTTAACGCCCACGCCAGTCAGGACCAGCGCGCCCCCGATCCCCAGGGTGCCGGCCTCCTGGTTGAACATCTGGCCTTGGCCTCCGACGGTGACCGTCTGCCCCGTGGCGATGCTCAGCAGACCCAGGTTGGCCACCACGCCGTTGGCGGTGGTCAGGGTCACACTGTCGTTGGCTTGGAGGGCGCCTCGATTCAGCAAGTTGCCCGGCAAGGCGCGCGTGCCGCCCGTGCCGACCTCGACATCGATGACCCCGCTGGGGGCGTTGGTCAACGTTCCTGCCCCAATCTGGAGGGCACTCGTGTAGCCTCCGTCGCGGGATTCCAG
>JAJXTA010000706.1 GCA_021784265.1 bacterium
CGGATGCGGAGCCGTCCCTGGATTTGGCCGTGCCGGTCCTGGACATCAGCGGCTTGGATAATTACTCGCTCCCGCAGCCGGCGGGCCTCGGCGGCACCGGCTCCTGGACCAACGGAGCCTTCATGGCCAGAGATCTCCGGGCCGCCTATGTTCCAGGTGTATCGCTCGACGGCACTGGGCAGAGCGTCGGGCTTTTAGAGTTCGACGGTTATTACGCGAGTGACATCACTGCCTACGAAAGCCTGGCTAGGCTGCAGAACGCCCCATTGGTAAATGTGCCGATTGATGGCGTCACCCGGAATCCCGGCTACAGTGGCATTTCTAACGCTGTGGTCGAAGTGTCTTTGGACATCGAGATGGCGGTTGCTATGGCGCCCGGCTTGTCCCAGGTGATCGTCTATGAAGCGCCGCCGCCCGTTCACGTTGGTAACGACTGGTCGTCGTATAACACGCATTGGCTGCAGATTCTCAACCGCATGGCTAGCGACAACTCGGCCAGACAACTGAGTAGCTCTTGGGTAAACCCTCATATGAGCTCAGCGGACAAGCAACAGGCCGAGCAGTCTCTCTACCAGATGGCTGCGCAAGGACAGTCGTTTTTTCAGGCGTCCGGCGATTACGATGCTTATCCGGCGGCTGGCCCATTCCCGGTGGACAGCCCGAATGTTACCAGCGTCGGCGGGACATCGTTGACTACAACTACCCCAGGCGGAGTCTATTATTCGGAAACGGTCTGGAATTGGGGCCTCCAGCCCCAGCCTGACGGGAGTTACAAACCCGTCGGCAGCAGTGGAGGAATCAGCACTAATTACGCGATTCCCTGGTGGCAACAATTCACGAGCATGGCCCAAAACGGAGGGTCCAAGTTTTTCAGGAACATTCCCGACGTAGCGATGGCTGCGGATAACATTCTCTATGTCGCAAACGGTCAACCGTCCCCCACTGGCGGCACCAGTGCCGCGGCACCGTTGTGGGCGGGCTTTACGGCCCTGGTCAATCAGCAAGCAGGCGCGAATGGCAAACCATCCGTCGGCTT
The DNA here is from genome assembly GCA_021784265.1 of bacterium. Lineage (GTDB taxonomy): Bacteria > Verrucomicrobiota > Verrucomicrobiia > Limisphaerales > J093 > JAJXTA01. The sequence continues at coordinate 1,037 of JAJXTA010000706.1, forward strand.
TCTCAACCCGGCTCTCTACGCGATCGGCAATGGATCGAACTACACCTCCTGCTTCCATGACATCACAACAGGGAGCAATTCTGTTTCCGGCCCTTTCCTTCCTGATCAGTTCGTTGCCGTTCCGGGCTACGACCTCTGCACCGGCTGGGGCACTCCGAACGGCCAGAATTTGATCAACGCTCTTGCGGGGACCAGCAGCGTGACGAACGTCACAACCAACGTCATCAGCACCGTCGTCTCCAACTCCTCGCTCACCAACCTGTACTCTGCCTTGCTGGCCGGAGGCCGCATCACGTTCAGCGGCGCGTTGACCTTCAATCTCACCAATGCAATCCCGATCGTCCGGGACACCATCCTTGACGCCGGCCCCACAAACGGACCTTCCGTGGTCTTCAACGGCGGCAACGCCACGCGGCTGTTCACGGTGTGCAGCAATGTCACGCTCCAGCTTATCAACGTCACCTTGACCGGAGGTTCCAGCGCCACCGGCGGCGCCGTCCTCAACCAAGGCGGCACCTTCATCGCCAACGGCTGCCTTTTCACTGGCAACCAGAGCGTCACCGGCGGGGCCATCCTCAACCAGGCCGGAACCGTCATCGCCACGAACTGCCTCTTTAGCGGCAACGCCGCGGTAGGCCCGTCGGGCGCCGCCGGAGCGCCGGGATACACCGATCCGTATGTGGGCGGCGATGGCGGCCCGGGCCTGCCCGGCACGAGCGCCGCCGGAGGAGCCATCTACACTCTCGCCCCAGCGGAGTTCTATTTGTGTCGCTTCGCAGGGGACACCGCGACGGGCGGCAACGGCGGCCCAGGGGGCGTGGGCGGCGTGGGCGGCTCGATGGGCGGCAACGGCGGCGACGGCGGCGCGGCCGCCGGAGCGTTTGGTGGTGCGATTTTTAGCACCAACCGACTTGTGCTTTCGGAATGCACCTTTGAGGCCGATACCGTGGCCGGCGGCAATGGGGGTCAGGGCGGCCTGGCCGCTCAGGGGACGAACACGACCACCACCTTCTTCCGCGCGGCGGGTTTGAGTCGCGCCGGCGGCAGCGCCTGCGGCGGCGCAATCTATTGTTCGGGTCAGCTCCTGGTATCGGGCTGCACCTTTGCCACCAACAGCACCCTGGGAGGTGTCGGGGCCAGCGCGTTTCCCGACGCCGGTGGCACGGGCCTTCCCGGCCTAAGCGGCGGGGCCTCATTGGGTGGCGCGATTTACAGCAGCGGCACGAACGCCTTGGTCAACTGCACCTTCTTCGCCAACAGCGTCCAGGGGGGAGCGGGCGGAAACGGCGCTGCCGGCAACCCGTATGCGGGGGGTGACGGTGGCGCCGGCGGTGCGGCCTTTGGCGGCGCGCTGGAGGTGGCTGGAGGCCGAACCGGCGCCACCAACTGCACGTTTGCCAATGGCTCGACCGTGGGAGGCGTCGGCGGGTTGGGCGGAGCTTCGGGAACGGGGGTCCTTTATCCAGCGCCCGGCGACCCGGGTACCATGAGCGCCGGGGGCGGCAACCTCGCTGCGGCACCGGGCGGCACGCTGACGCTCGAGAATTGCATCGTGGCCAACAGCCCCAGCGGCGGCAATGCGTTCGGCAGCCTTGTCGATGCCGGCCACAACTTGAGCTCGGACGCGACGTGCCACTTCACCGCGTCCGGCAGCATGAACAACACGGACCCGTTGCTTGGCCCGCTGGGCGATTACGGCGGCCCGACCCAGACCATTCCGCTCCTGGTCACCACCGACAGTCAAGGCTGTCAGGGGTGCAACGGTCTCCTGGTGCAAAGCCCGGCCATCGACGCCGGTGTGGCCATTTTGGGCTTGGCAACCGACCAGCGCGGTGTGCCGCGGCCACAAGGGATGGCGGTGGACATGGGAGCCTTCGAGTGCGTGGCGGTGACTGGCCATGTGCAGCAGTATGACGGAACCGCATTCGTCAACGCGACCATCTGGCT
>JAJXTA010000707.1 GCA_021784265.1 bacterium
GCTTCCGTCCATGGCGTTTGTTCCGGCCCAGTATCAAGAGGCGCTCGCCGCCAACCGGGTGCGGGCGTACGTCCAGGGATACAACTTCCATTTCTACGGCTGGGCGCAGGACTTTCTGCCCAGTCTTCGGCGGCACCGACAATTCCTGAAGACCCACGATTGGCGGCTGCCGGTGTGGATCACCGAGGCTGGGTACTTCCAGCTGCCGCAGGCCGACGCGGCGAAGCCAGGGGAGTTAGCCCGGCAGCAGGCGTTTCATGAACGCTTGGCCCTGAGCGCTTATGCGGGGGGCGTGGACTATTATTCTCCGTTCATATTGACCCCTTACATCGAGGAGGGGTGCGATTTGGCCCTGACCACCGCGGAGTACAGCCCGCGGCCGGCGCTGGACTCCTACTTGTACCTGGCACGTCATCTTCGCGGGGCGCGTCCGCTCTACCAGCTCTGGCATCGACCCTCTCGTTGCGAAGTAGGTTTGGTGCTGAGTGAGACCAACGGCAACTGGCTTACGGCGCTATGGACGCCGTACCGTTGGCAGGATTTTGCCTTACCGTCAGATCAAGGGGCTAAGCAGGGACTGCGGGCGGCCCGGCCCGCGGGCGCGGCGGCGAGCGGCGACTTGACCGCGCTGGAGGTTGCGCTCCAATTCCCGGCGGAGGTGCGGTGGGTGCAACTGGGGCTGAAGGGCGAAGTTACTCTGACCAACGCGCAGGATGCTCGGTTAGAAGTGAGTTCGGCTCAGAATGTCTATGTGCGAACCCCGCCCCATCGGTTCCGGATCAGCGACTGCGAGTGGCGGCGCTGGCAGCCAGGCGAGCGAATCCGGTTGCCCCGGGCTGGCGGGCTAGGGCTTGGAGCGTCGCGGTTCGCGCCCCCCGGGCCGGTGTCTAACGTGCCGCCTCTGCCCAGCCCCGTGGTGGCGCAGTTGCTTTATGATGCCGGCGAGATGAGCCCGGACAAGCCGGCCCAGACGTATCGATGGGACTCCGGTTCGCCCGTGCGCGGCCGGCTCCAGGTCTATAATTTTAGCGCCAAGGCCGCCGCCGGTTGGTGTCGGCCCGAGGCGCCCAACGGGTGGCGCTGGGTTTTGGACTTGGCCAGCCAAGCCGATGCCGGAGAGATCGGTCCTACGGAGGGGCTGCCACGGTCGGCCCACCCGGCGCTGCGGGTCTCGGTCGCGGCCCAGAGTCGAGTCGAGGTTCCGTTCCGCCTGGTCCCGCCGCCGGGCTTTACCGGCCGAGCTCGCGTGAGTGTCCGCTGGGAAGGAGCCGACGGGGCGCAGGACGTTTGCACCACGACCGTCGAGCGGGCGGCAGCCCCTGATCCACCCGATTTCTTGCTCTCGGCGGGAGGATGGCGCCCGACAGCGGCCCACCCCCGGCAGTGGCGGATCGAGCCGCTGGAGCGCGGAGGTGTCCGCCTGGTTCTGTTGGAGCAAGCGCCCCCGGGCGAGCTGCCGACAGCGTTCTACGTGCTGCCGCACGGGCTCGCCTTGGGGGCCGAGGACCGCCTGAGCGTGGCCTTGCGCCTCGTGCCGCCGCGGCCGCGCGGCTATTTCCGATTGCAGTTGGTGAGTTCCTCCCGTGAGGTCGCCCGCTACGCCGACGATCAGCCGTTTGGCTCGGACTGGAGCGCGGTCGATTGGCGGGTGGGCGACGCCAGCCCCACCTTTTGGTCGCATGTGCCCGAAGCCGATCATTCGCGCGCGAGCCGCTGGCGTTTCCTTCGGCTGGCTGTCCGGGGCTTGCGGGTGGGCGACGCCGTCGAGGTGCGGGATCTGAGGCTTCGCCGACGACTCCTGTAGCCGCAACTTTTAGTTGCGGTTCGGGGCGGGTGAGCAACCGATACCTGTAGCCGCGCGCCTTTGGGCTGTGCTCGGGACCACGGGTGGCGCCGCTCCACGTCCCACCGCAGGTTAAAACCTGCGGCTACAACCGGCCCGACTTCCCCATACCCAGATTCATCTCTGGGGCCGGGGACGGACCGAATTGACAAACCTGACCGCCAGGACCAGGGTAACCCTGATGATGAGCACCTTCCGCATCTTTGAGGAGCTCAGCCAAACCATGGACCCGGCCGCGGCCAGGAAACTGGCCGGGGTTTTGGACGGGTTTTACGCGGACCTGAAGCAGTCGGTCACCAAAGCCGATTTCGACACGCTGAAAGCCGCCACAGGCGAGCTGGCGCAGGCGCAGCAAGGGCTCACCGCCGAGGTCAAAGCGCTGGCCCAGGCGCAGCAACGCACCGAGGCCCGGGTGGAAGAACTGGCGCTGGCCCAGCAACGCACCGAGGCCCGGGTGGAGCAACTGGCGCTGGCCCAGCAACGCACCGAAGCGCGAATCGAGCAACTGGCTCAGGCGCAGCACCGAACCGAAGCCCGGGTCGAACAACTGGTGCTGGCTCAGGAACGCACTGAGGCCCGGGTGGAGCAACTGGCCCAGGCTCAGCAAGCGCTCGCCGCCGAGGTCAAAGCGCTGGCCCAGGCGCAGCAACGGACCGAAGCGCGAATTGAACAACTGGCCCAGGCGCAGGAACGCACCGAAGTCATGCTGCGCGGCCTGGTCGAGCAAGTGAGGGTGTTGACCGGACACGTCGGGGTGTACGAACAACGGCTGGCCAAATTGGACGAACGCACCCTTGAGATGCTCTTCCGCGACAAGGCGTCCGGTTACCTGGGCACCGTGCTCCGGCGCACTCGCGTCGTGCCGGTGGGCGATTTGGGCGACGCGTTGGAGGGGGTGCTCACGCCCGAGGAATGGGCGGAGCTGACCCGGTCGGACGTGATCCTGCGAGGGCGCGCCGAGCTGAGGGGGCAGCGTTGCGACATCTACGCGGCGGTCGAAGTGTCGGTCACGGTCGAGGTTCCGGACGTCGAGCGCGCGGCCCGACGCGCGGCGCTGCTCCGCAAGAAGGGATGGAAAGCGATGGCGGTGGCGGCCGGCGAAACCGTGTCGGAGGAACTGGTCTCCCTGGCGGCGCACC